>CAMKSY010000105.1 GCA_946415545.1 uncultured Pelosinus sp.
ATTTCTTGTTTTCCGGTGCTGGGGCCCATTGTACATACAATTTTCGTCTTCTTGATCATACTACTACATTCACACTCTCTTCACTTTTTATTTTAGTACATTGGCTGCTTTTCTGATCACATCATACACCTGATCCTGGGCTTCAATAAAACCATTTAATCCAGTTTTTTTCATCACTGAAGCATGTGCAGATGTCCTATCGGTAGTTTCTATAAAAACCTGTTTAAGACTTGCCAACAATTGTTCATCAAGTCCAGGTCGCCCAGCAATAACATCTTTGGGTATCGCATCGGTTTGCTTTAATATTACCAAATTATGTACAGCAAGTCCATACTCTTTAGCAGTTTCTACAGCTTCCGAGTAGGTAGCGCCTGCATCAACTGTACCATCCAGGACTGCATCAATGACCCGATTGTGACTGCCTAAAAAGACCGTCTCTGAAAAAAACGTTCCCGGATCCTTACCTTGTTCTAATAACATGGCCTTTGGATATACGTATCCGGAGGCTGATTGCTTGTCAACAAAGGCAAAACGTTTACCTTGCAGACTATCTATCGATTGAAACGCTTTATCTTTACGAGCAATGATATAACCACGATAGGATGCATTTTTGTTCACCACCGTAGTTACTAAAGGAGTAATCTCACCTTTATCTTTTGCAGAAACATAAGCAAAAGGAGAAAACCACCCTACATCAATTGTACCTCTCAGTAAGGACCGCCCCAAAGAATCATAATCCGAAACGATAATGATTTTAGGTTCTAGTCCTAATTTCCTGGCAATCGCTTCTAATATCGGCGTATAGTTTTCTTTAATTACTTGTGGCGCTGTGAATGGATTAAAACCAAATACTAATTCTTTGCCGGTTTTAAAAATAGCGGCAACTTCTTGTATTTGATCTACAGCAGCTGTCATTTTTTTCGTTAATGCATATACTTCTTCAATATCATGTTCCTGCTGACCAATACTTTTCAATGCTTCTTGCGTGCCAGCAGCAATTTCTACGGTAGCACTACCAATACTCTCTACCGCTTGAGCCATTTGTTCTGTCGTCATTTGCTGATCATTGGAAAGACCGCACAATTTTTCTACTGTGCTTTCAATTTTGTTAACCGTATTCATGATCTCCTGCATACTCTCTGCAGATTTTCTTGCTAATTGTTCAATTCCCTGAATTTTCACCTTACTGCCTTGCATATGTGCCGTAACATAGCTCGTACGATTGGTGATATCCTTTACCGTTTCTTCCACTTCATGGGTTACGGCTTCACTTTCACTGGCCAATTTACGTACCTCTTCTGCCACAACGGCAAACCCCCTGCCTTGTTCTCCTGCACGGGCTGCCTCAATGGCTGCATTCAAAGCCAATAAATTCGTCTGGCTGGCAATCCCCTGAATTCTGCCGACAAAAGCACCAATCCGCTTTGATGCTACATTTAATTCTTCCATATCACGTACCGAGCTTTCCACTACTTGCGCTACTTCCAACATGGTATTACTTGCCTCGGTAATTTGCTGCTGATTGCTTAGTGCTAATTGCGTGGAGCTTTGGCACTGTTTTAGAGCTTGCTGGGAAGCATCAGCCACAACCGCTGCATTGGAAGCAATCTCTTCTACACCTGCAGAAGCCTCTTGAGCACTGCTTGCTGTGGTCTCGCTTTCTTGGGCTATGGTATTAGACTGTTTAGTTAGTTTTTTTAGTGCGGTATTGCTATGTCCTGCAACCCAAGCCAATTGTTGTGATATAAAGGATAAATCTTCCGAAATACCATACATATCCACCTGGGGCATCGATTGTGTTTGTTTCACAGAAGATTGGACTTGACTTCTCTCTATGTCTCCAGTCTGAGGCCAAGTTCTGATTAAAACGGCTGTTGAAGTACCAGCCACTACCAAAACAGTAACTATTATCCCCAAATTCCCAATATACTCCACTAGAAATGGTGCTATTATACCAACGAGCATCACGATTATCAAGTGAAACAGACCTACTCTTTTCTGTATCATCAGGTTTTTCCTCCCATATGTGTATTCAGCATTTAGCGCAATGAATCAAACCAAATTCTATTGCTGGGCCAATCGTCACCCAACTATCATTTGCTGCCGCATTAAGCATTAGCCACCAGGTAGAGTGTATTTAAGGAATTAAGTTAACAGTAATCTTATTTGTGATACGCTTCATAGGATTTACGCACTAATGTCAAAGGATGCAAGGTCTTTACATTGGCTCCATGACCGATTTGCAAACGGCATGTTCCACATTCCGAAACAACGGTATCACGGCCACTATCTTTAATTGTTTTAAATAAGCCTGAACCGATTTCCATGGATATATCATATTTGTCATCTTTAAAACCATAATTACCCGAAATACCGCAGCATCCAGCATCTGCATCCTGCACATCAAGCCCTGGAATTAAAGCCAACAGCTCGACTCCCGGCAACCCCATACCTTGCGCTCTTAAATGACAAGGAGCGTGATACATGTATTTTTCATTTAATGTGCCAAAATTTGTATTTAAACGTCCCTGATCATGAAGATCTAACAAAAATTCATCTGCATCATACAAATGTTTTGCATATTCTGCCACACCTTCAATATGGAATAATTCCTGATATTCCTGTTTCAACATCAAACCGCAGCTGGTGCAGCAAGTAATGATTGGATATCCTTTATCTGTCCATTTCTTGAGGATTTGAACATTCTTTTTTGCATTTTCTTCTGCTTCATCCAAAAATCCATTTACCACTAATGGAGAACCACAGCATACAAACCCATCTTCCACAATCACTTCTAATTTATTTGCCTGCATAACCGCTACAAAATCCATGCCAACTTGGGGATCGTTGTAATTAATAAAGCAGCCAGGATAGAATACAACCTTATCCGGGTAACTGGTTTGTTTCAGATTTTTAAACAATTTGCTAAAAGATTTTGATGCATACGCCGGCAATGGTGCTTTATCAGAAATGCCGATCTTTTTCAATATACCCCGGCTCATTTTCATTCCCAAATTAGCCATACCTGGAGTAGCAGCACTTAATTTAGCCATTTTTTCGCCGTGAGATAAAATCCAATCCCGTAAGCTGCGTTTACGATTCTTAAAATATTTAGCTCGCGCTAACATATTAAGAGTTGAAATAGGAACACCAGAAGGGCATGACATATCACAATTCTTGCAATTAGAACAATACTCCAAGGAAGGCTCTATATCATCTTGTGATAATCTCATTCTTTCTAAAGTAGGACCAACCATTTTAGGTCCACGGAATTTCCGGGTCGCAGCTGTTACCGGGCAATTGGCAATACACACCGTACAAGCTGTACAGCTATCTGGATTATTATGATGTTTCTTCATTGTTTTTTCTCCCCTTACACTGACATAGCCGCTTGATAACCTGACGCAATTGCTACACCATTTCCTGATTTCTCAAAGCTGAAATCATAGCCGCGCAGATTACGTCCCGCAACATAAACATTATTGAGTAACACGTTGCCGTTGGCATCAAGAGGACGCATTTTTTCGTCAACATCTAAACCAAGTTTCGCAAAAGGCTGTGCTTCACTGGAGAATAAGGAATAGTTCGCCCACAATTCATGATCCGTTGGAGCTTCTACAGGTAAATTAAAAATAGGCTCAATCACTTTACCTGGCTCTGCAAGCAGACCACCGCCATAGAATCCGCCATTTGCTAAAATAAAGGATTTAGCATAGTAGGTACGCTCCCGATCCACACCTTCTGTGATTACTGCCACACATTTGCCGTCTTCCACAATGGATTTTGCTACAATAGCTTGTTCTACAATTCGTACGCCATTTTTCTTCAGATACCGTACTAACATGGTACGCAAGCGCAAACCAGTAATGGATGGAGGCACAGAAGCTGTTTCTATGAAATGACACCCTAAAGCTTTTTCTAATTTTTCTTTAACTGCATAATCCGGACGAGTCCCTAATACAGGCGGAATGATAACTACACTGCCAGAATCAATCACATTACGCATTTTTTCAATGCAGCTTGCAAGACCTTCCTCTGTGTCTAACCAACGAGCCACATCCAAAGCAGTAACATCCCGGCCTTCAGATAGTTTTGGATCAACCATTACGACTTCATATTCTTTTTGCGCAAATGCAGGAATCTTTTTAAAGTTTTTAGCAATTAAACTAGGATAAAAATCTTTTAACGCATCAAATCCCAATACAGTTACTTTGTCAGCTTTTTTAAGTTCTGTTGTGTCCATTGTTTTGGGAACCAGACAAGTTGGTTTTAATGTACCAGCAGCAGTCGGTATCCATTGAGTTTTATCTAGATTTCCAATATAGGAATACCCTTCTTGCTCGCAAATCTCTTTAAAGAAGCGAATCGATTCTTCGATTGCAGGGCGACCAATTTTTTTGTACGGATGGCCGTCACCGACTTGCAGCAATCCCGCACTTGGAGTAGCTGCCGGTATGCCGCCTTCCAGATATCCCATTACATCAACGATGCCGCCGCCAATGGTTAAGGTTCCCGAACCTAAAGACAATAGTGTTACTTTCTTGCCGCGTTTTGTCGCTGCAGCCGCCGCCATTAAACCTGCTAAGCCGCCGCCAATTACTACAATATCATATTCCCTCATTGTCAATCGCTCCATTTATGTTTAAAGTTCCTTCATAAATTCCCCGGGTCAGTTCCATTTCACGCATGACATTGCCCCACAAAATAGGACGAATCCCTTTCCAGCGGCCTTGCAGGAATTCTTTGAATAACACATTGGTATCCTTGCCCCACGACAATCCATTGGCATCCACCGCGCCTACACTGCGGAATGTGCAGAAAGCTCCCTGACAAGTTCCCATCCCCATACGAGTCTTACGACGAACATCGCTAATCATATAGCTGGTACTGTCAGCTGCCGCTTCTTCCACTTCAGCCATCGTTACATTTTCACACTCACACAATAATTGGCGTTTTTCCGGTTTTTCCTGTATACGGGCAATAACCTTTTCCAAACCTTCTGAACCCAATCGTGAAGCAGCAAGTTCAGCACCATAAGCAGGAAAATACAAGCGAGCTTTTGCCATCAGTGCAGGAGAAGTATCCTCAACAAGATTTTCTACGGCTGTACGGCAAGGTGTTTTGACATTCAAGTAACCACATACTAGATCAGTTACCTTTTCTGCCATTAAGCGATAGGTAGTGAATTTCCCCCCTACTACGCTGACAAAACCCTTTAATCCGTCGTGTGCATGATCAAGAGTCACAAAACCACGAGAGGCTCCGCGGCCTGTTGCATTTGGATCCGCACTATACAGCGGTCTGGTTCCGGCGAAGGCTCTGAGCATGCGATAACTTCTGATATCTTCAAATAAAGCTTCCCCAATATTTAAGAGTTCTACTACTTCTTTTGCGTTCGGCACCGTATCATCCGGCTTGTTTACTGATGCAGATGTGGTACCTAAAATCGTTATGGAGCCATGGGGAACAAAAATGTCTCCATCGGAAGCCGGACGCAAACGATTCACAATACGGCTGGTAATCCTATGATTAAAAGCAATTAAAGTTCCTCTGTCTGGCTGCACATTTACGTTAATCCCTGCCAAAGCAGCAATTTCTCCAGCCCAAGAACCGGCAGCACTGACAATAAAATCACAAGCAATGTTACTGACTTCACCAGTTAATGTGTTGCGAACCTTAATGCCCACCACTTGATTATTGCTTTGTTCGATACCGATAAGGGTCGTGTAGGTTAATACCCGTCCGCCATATTTGCGAGCTGATGCAACATTCTGCCAGACCATACGAAAACCATCAATAGCGGCATCCGGGACCCGATACACCGATTTGATTTTGGGACTCAAATTTGGTTCTAGTCGCAATGCTTCTTCTACAGAAATCGGAATGGTAGGAATCCCTACTTTAGCACACGCTTCCACCCATTTTCCTTCAAAAGCCTCATCATCTAGATGCGTGCGAGCAAAAAATCCTTCTGTTTGCTCTACACAATGTCTGCCGATCTTACGCAAAATAGTATTTTCCTCAATACATTCCTTGCCTGCCTCGGCATCTTTTACCGCATAACGACCACCGCTATGCAAAAGTCCATGATAACGCGAGCTGGTTCCATAGGCTAAATCCTGCTGTTCAAGGAGAATTGCATCAACTCCTCGCATGCATAAATCACGCAGAATCCCAACTCCTGTGGCACCGCCACCAATTACTACAACTGTCGTCTTTTGCATCTCAATCCCCCTTTTCTAAAGTAAATACTTGAATTAGAGCTTACCTGCACCTGTGTTTTTAACCGCAGAGGCGCAGAGAACACAGAGAAAATGAATCGATATAAAAATACCTCTCAATGCGCTCTGCGCCTTTGCGGTTATCCGTATTCTTTCCACGTTTTCTTATCATAATTCCAACTAATACAGAGAATCAGGAAAAGCAAATATGATCCCTTTGTATCCGTTTGATCGAACACAAAGGGATCTCTTATCTCAGCCCTTTTATAGCTATTAAATTGAATTTAGTCTTCCCAGTCCATAGCCCGTTTAACCGCTTTTTGCCAGCCTTTATACAATGCTGCACTTTGGGCAGCATCCATGGTAGGCTCGAAACGATTATCAAGCTGCCAAGTACTGATCAGTTCTTCTTTGGTTTTCCATACTCCAACAGCTAAACCTGCAAGATATGCTGCACCAAGAGCAGTCGTTTCAGTCACTTTTGGACGATCTACCGGAACACCTAAGATATCTGCTTGGAATTGCATTAACAAGTTATTAGCAACAGCGCCGCCATCTACTTTCAATGCCTGCAATTTAATGCTGGAATCAGCTTCCATGGCACTCAGTACGTCTTTTGTCTGGTAAGCCATAGAATCTAACGTAGCACGAACAACGTGAGATTTGCTGGTTCCACGAGTCAATCCAAGAATCGCACCGCGAGCTTTCATATCCCAATAGGGAGCACCAAGACCAACAAAGGCAGGCACTACATATACACCATCAGCATCTTTCACTTTTTTAGCAATATATTCAGAATCAGGAGCAGCTTCTATGAGCCTCAAACCATCACGCAGCCACTGTACTGCTGAGCCAGCTACGAAGATACTTCCTTCCAAAGCATAATCCACTTTACCATCAAGACCCCAGGCAATGGTAGTTAATAAGCCATTTTTAGACTCATATACTTTGCTGCCTGTATTCATCAGCATAAAGCAGCCAGTTCCATAGGTATTTTTGGCCATACCCGGCTGGAAGCAAGTTTGACCGAACAATGCAGCCTGCTGATCACCAGCAGCACCAGAAATAGGTACAGCAGCACCAAAGACAGCAACATCAGTTTGACCATATACTTCACTGGAAGATTTAACTTCTGGAAGTACACATGCCGGTACAGTTAAATATTCAAGGAGTTTTTCATCCCATTTCAATTCACGTATGTTGTACATCAGCGTACGAGAAGCATTAGAATAGTCAGTGACATGTACTTTTCCGCCAGTTAATTTCCAGATTAGCCAAGTATCAATGGTACCAAACAGCAATTCGCATTTTTCAGCTTTCTCACGAGCACCTTCTACATGATCTAAAATCCATTTTACTTTTGTTCCTGAGAAATATGCATCTACAACCAGACCTGTTTTTTGTTTGAATTCGTTTTCCAAACCTTTAGCCTTTAAATCATTGCAGATATCCATTGTTTGGCGAGATTGCCACACGATTGCATTATAAATCGGTCTGCCAGTGGTTTTATCCCAAACTACTGCAGTTTCACGCTGATTGGTGATACCAATCGCGGCAATATCAGTCGCATTCAGGCCAGCTTGCTGCACAACTTGCTTCATTACTTCAATTTGCGTGCTCCAGATTTCATCCGCATCATGCTCAACCCAACCAGCTTTAGGAAATATTTGTGTGAATTCTTTTTGTGCTACTGCAATAATGTTAGAATCCTGATCAAAGATAATCGCTCTGTTACTTGTTGTACCTGCATCAAGGGCCATTACATATTTCTTAGTCATTTCAAAAGTCACTCCTTTTATATTTCGAGATCTTTAACCTCTACTTATACTCTCCAAAAATTGACTTAAATTAACATACGTTGAACAACTGACCACTATTTAACTATTAAATAAGTGCAAGTGCTTTGGCAATTACAAAAGCAGCGGCGCCACCAGCCATAGGTGCTACTACTGGTACCCAAGAATAAGCCCAGTCGGAATGACCTTTACCAGCGATAGGCAAAATAGCATGAGCAATACGAGGACCAAGATCACGGCAAGGGTTCAAAGCATACCCAGTAGGACCGCAGAAACTCAAACCAACTGCCCAAACGCACAGACCAACCATATAAGTACCGAAGCCACTAGGGAAACCATTAGGTCCAGACACAAATTTGCTCCCCATACTAAAGAATACTAAAAATAACATGGTAGTTACCAAAAATTCACAAAGCGCATTAGCACCATAACTACGAATTGCAGGGCTGGTGCAGAACACACCCAGTTTAGTAGCTTTGTCTTCAGTAGCTTCCCAGTGAGGAAGGTATGCTAACCAAACCAGTACACCAGCAAGAACGCCGCCAAGAATTTGAGCTGCCATTATGCTGAGAGCAAGAGGTAGCGTATACAAACCCATTAGCAGTTTATAGAAAGTAACCGCACAATTCAAATCACCAGTATTACCAATAGCAAGGGACACAGTTATACCCAATATTACCCCCATGGCCCATCCGGTATAAACCACAATAGGTCCACCGCCATTACCTTTAGACTTATTCAATGATACGTTAGCTACAACACCGCAACCAAAAGCAAAGAAAATCGCAGAGCCTAAAAATTCACCTAATAATAAATTTGGCATTAGTCCAATTCCTCCTTAAATTTTTGAATTGAGTTTTCTTTAATTGCTAAAAGTAAGCCTTTATTTTCCAATATCACCACTCTTTCCCATTATTTAGATGAAAAAGAGAAACCCATTCACACCTCTATATACAAATTACAAGAGGAATAAACGGACTTCTCTTTAATCTCTAGTCCAAAGTTATTTATTTTAAATCCAAGAATAGAAGAAATAATTTACGACCCTAACTATTTCTTCTACATCATATTGAAATCTCCTGCTAAATAGACTGAAAATTTTAACATTTCAAAACTATTTTTTCTTTCTTGCAACATTCATGTATTTAAACTATTAAGCAGATTCTTTTTTTCTATATTGTTATACTTCTACACCGCAATTAAATCTCCTGCTAAATAAACTGAATTTATCATATTATTTAATAATTTTTTAAAATGTCGTTTTATATAATTATAACGGGCTACTTTTATTTGTTATTGACCATAATATCATCCCATAAATCACGTCGGCTGGTAGTCACTGCCGAAATTCCTCTTTCTATCGCATGATTTACATCTTCCTTTGTGCGTATTAAGCCGCCCGCTAATATTGGCAGACCAGTTTCACGAACTAATTCCTGTACTGCACTTTCAGGCACCGACCCAGGTAAAATTTCAATGGCATCCGGTTTAAAATTACGCACTAAATTCAGACCCGTGCGTAATGAATCTGAATCCATTAAAAATAGACGCTGTACCACAATCATCCCTTCATCCCGTGCAAATCTACATAAATGGGACTTAGTTGTGATAATAGCATGAATCCCTAAACGTGCTAAAAATTTAATGCCTGCTTTGTCTTTGCCAATACCATCAAATAGATCTAAGTGCAGAACAATGCGTTTTTTATATTCATTTGCTTGAGAAATGAGAGTTGGCAAGGTATTAATATCACCAAAAAGCAATACTACACTAGGAGAAACCGTATGGGTTAATGCCACCTTAAAATCTTCCATAGAACGGCACGACGGAATTACAGGGCCACTGGCTAAAAATTTAAGAACGTCCATTGTCATTTTTCCACTCCATTCATTTTATTTATAATTACTTCATTATTACAAGCTCAGACTTTAGCAAAATGAAATTGAACAGTACTCAAGATTTCAAATTTCCAACGCAGTCACCCTCTAAAAAGCTTTAATTATTTATTATACTTTTCAGACATTATACTCTAGCATTTACAATATTAGGATTCATTATCAATTATAATAAATGTCTAATTCAGCAGTTTTGTCGCTTCATTATATCAAACAACGATAGTTTTTTCTATTATGAATCATCATTTTACAAAAAAATACTAAAAGTTTAGTACGAATGGTTAGAGCAAACCTAGAACTCCTCTTAATTTTCATGTTAACAAATTAGAGATTTTTGTTTTTAAAGTCAGAGGATCCATATTCAATTCGCTCTTTAAAGGGTAAACAATAGAGCATATAAAATTATGAATTGTAAATCCAAGAACCTTGTATTGAGGAAAATTTTTATAATAACACATTGCAAAATGGTCGTGTAGTTCCATTCTTGAAATTGCAAAGATTTCAATTGGAGTCATTAATCCAGTTTTCAAAAGCTTAGAAAGCGCTTCTTTTGCAGTCCATAGCAGTGTCAGACCTGCATCATACTCTATTGGCAGAGAGTTAATCCTCTGTTTTTCCCACTCTGTTGCTTGTCCTTCCAAAGCTTCTCTTTGCTGGATATTAATCGTTTCAATATCAATTGCCATTGGATGGACTTCCGAAAATGCAAGGGCTGCTCCAAAATGTCCCGAATGAGTAATACTAACCTTAGTGTTTTCTCTATTGGAGACTACAATAGGCTGGCTAAAAATCCCCGATCCGATTATAATGTTTGTCAAATTTTCTTCACCATTTAGAGCACTAACTGCCTGCTTAGCCGCAAAACGTCCTAGCAAATAACTTCTCATCCGCTTTTCATATTTTAATGTATCGTAGTAATAGCGTTCTTGGTCATGTAGATAGGGAAGCACTCCTTCATAATCCATTGGCTCGGATAAATAGCAGCAGCATAGATATGCGTTATAACTGCCTTCCACCCTAACAAAATTCAGCTTATCTATATAGGTACGACTTCTTTTCAATCGCTTATACTCCTAATTCATTATTATTTACATAGTAGCATCCTTCAACTTTTTTGATTTGCTCCCAAAAACATCTGTATTTGGGAGCAAATCAGCTTGCACTATGCGCCCTTTTAAACCGTTACTGAAACTTTTTTCTCATCCACTATTTGAGAGCTTTTTCTCCCAAATAACTGTATTTGCTTCATACACTTCTCCCACCACTGATCATCCATCTGGGGAAATTGAATGTGAAGATTTTGCAAGATCGTCTGGAGGTTCTCATTTTTCAGCCCTAAATCAGTAAAATAATATTCAAATATTCTCGGACCGGAATCAAGTTTTGTAAAAAAACCTAACATGATCGTTTTCACTGGACTTTCCGCTAATTCCCTAATATGAAGTAAACAAGTATCCGCCCATTCTTCAAAGGATGTTTTTGTGAGCAAAGGATTTCTTCTCTCTAGATAGGTAAAAAAACGGTTTATTGAAAATGGCTTTATGTGATTTAAATGATAAATTTTCCCGTAGCAGTCTTTTTGTTGACTCACTGCTAAAATAGATTTACTTACATAGTCAATGGGAACGATATCCATCATACCTTCATTCCACTCTGGAATTACGTTAACTTCACTAAAGATCTTTAAAAAATTATGCACCATATCTTCAGTAATTCCATAGCCCGTCTGACTAGATCCAGTAATTTCTCCACAGCGGAAAATGGTAATAGGGATTCCTTTTTCTTGAGC
>CAMKSY010000106.1 GCA_946415545.1 uncultured Pelosinus sp.
GAATAAATGTTATAATTAAAATGTAATAATAGTTTTTCCGAAATTTTCGGTTGCGGAGGCGCTGATCGAACGTTTGGAAAAAGTTATATTTTGAGTGCTATGAGGGGCGATTTTATGCTCATGGAATGTTTATGTCTATTTTGAAGCAGTGATCTGTTTGTCTTCCTGTAGAGAAAGAGGTTAGAACTATGTACAGGAACGTATCTATTGTATAGTAATAAATAGAAAGTAGGAGTTAAGAAAATAGATAGCCTTGGACTAGAGATATAGAGAAGTCCATTTATTCCTCGATATAAATCATATATTGAGGTATGAATGGATATCTTTTTTGTCTCAACATGTTTTAAGGTGTCGGATTCGTAATAAAAAAGCTGATTCATCTTTTTATTTCCTTCAGGGGATGATTCTTCTAGCTGTATGATTTTAAGCTAAGCACAATATCTAAGAAAGTGTGTATTGTATAAAACGTTTCAAGAAGAAGACGCTTTAGGAGGGGAACTATGGACTGGTACGTGTTGCGCACTTTATGTGGAAAAGAAGAAGTAGTTTTATCAATTTTAAAAAAAATGGAAGTATTTTCAGATTTTGAAGTTTTTTGTCCTAAAAGAAGAATCGGATGGCGAAAAAGTGGACAGGTAGTCAGTATTATCAGACCTTTATTTGAAGGTTACCTATTTGTGTCGGTCAATAAAAAAGATATTGGTAGATTTGATCGTTTGTTGCGTGCCTACAAAATTAATGTAGCCAGACTAGTGAGAAGTGCAGGATCTCTAGTCCCTATCTCCTGTCAAGAACGAACACTGCTTCAAGGGTTGATGGATTATGGAAGAATTGTTGAAGTAAGTAAAATAGAAAGAACAGAAGAAAAAATAAAGGTGATTGATGGGCCATTACTGGGATTTGAGCATATGATTAAGAAATTTTCCAGCAGAAATCGGCGTATTACTGTAGAGGTACCAATATTGGAGGAAAAAAAGATTATAGAATTGGAAGGGATTTTAATAAATGCTAAAAACGAGAAAGTGTAGAAAGATAAAAGCCAATATCTAACCTGAAACATAAATATAAGGTATTCTTGAAAATAATATTAGACAGTAATTGTGAGGGGTAAGAAGTCAGCAGATCACATCTGTTGTTTAGTGAATATTAAGAATACTAGCTGGTGCATCTCTGAAAATGATTATGATACAGCTCATGAATACAAGACTTCAACTGGAAACTAGGAGGGTAGATGTGCGTACTTTTTTTATTGATCGTCCCAATTTTGCTATTGTTTTATCATTGTTTATTGTGATTGTTGGTTTAATTGCAGCATTTCATTTGCCTATTTCCCAATATCCCCAGATTGTGCCTCCAAGGGTTAATGTCAATACCAGCTATTCTGGTGCTAATTCGGAAGTAGTAGAACAGTCAATTGCTCAACTGCTTGAGCAGCAGATTAACGGAGTTCAAGATATGGTAGAAATGCAATCTACCAGCCAGGATAACGGATATTATTCGCTGAATGTCAAATTTGAATTAGGTAAAAATGAAGATATGTCTCTAGTGCAAATCCAAAATGCAGTAGCCCAAAGCAATGCAAATATGCCCCAAGAGGCTCAGCAGAATGGAATCATCGCCCGTAAGGTGACACCTGATACAGTTTTATATTTTGTATTGTGGTCCCCAAATGGAACATATGACCGTGTACTTATGAAAAACTATGCTACGATCAATATAAATGATGAGATCAGACGCATAAAAGGTGTGGGGAATGTCAATGAATATGGAGCTGATTTTGGTATGCGGATTTGGCTGCAGCCAGATAAGATGGCTCAGCTAGCAATTACAACCAATGATATATATGATGCCATTCAAAAACAAAATGTGCAAGCGCCAGCAGGGATCATTGGTCAGGCACCTTATGCTCCTGGACAGGAATATCAATACACTGGTCGAGTAAAAGGGAGATTAACAGAAGAGCGGGAATTTGAGAACATCATTCTTCGAGCTAAATCCGACGGCTCGCTGGTACGCCTTAGTGATATCAGCAAGGTTCAATTAGGTGGCAGGCATTATGCGTATTCCAGTGACTTTAATGGGAAAGATGCTGTGCTGTTCGGTATACAGCTGACCCCAGATGCCAATGCTTTTGAGACAGTTGCTCAGGTAAAAAAAGTAATCAAGCGTGCACAGGCGGAATTCCCTTCTGATCTCCAATGCAATATTGGCGTTGATAATACTAGTTATGTAGATGAATCCTTAAGAGAAGTAATTAAAACCTTTATAGGCTCAATTTTATTAGTACTTTTTATTGTATTTATATTCTTAGGCAGCTGGAGAGCAACTCTCATTCCGATGCTGGCGATTCCTGTTTCGTTAATTGGAACGTTTGGTGCATTCTTGCTATTGGGTTTTTCTATTAATACGCTTACTTTGTTTGCAATGGTTTTGGCTGTAGGATTAGTAGTAGATGATGCGATTGTTGTCGTTGAAGCAGTCGAGAGACATATCCGTTATAACAGATTATCTCCCAGAGAAGCGACAAAACAAGCAATGGGCGAGGTGACCAGACCGGTTATAGCGATTGCTTTTGTACTGGCGGCTGTATTTATTCCCGTAGCCTTTATGGGAGGGACAGTAGGAGTATTATACAAACAGTTTGCTTTAACGATTGTAGTATCAATGCTGCTGTCGGCTTTTGTGGCACTTACTACGACACCAGCACTTTGTACAATGCTCTTAAGACATTATAACCCCAAGGATTATAGTGGGTCATTAGGAAAAGTATTAGAAGGTTTTAATACGTGGTTTGAGCGAATGCTTACGAAATATGAGGTTGGAGTTGGATGGGCTATTCAAAAAATACGTCTCTGCCTGATGCTCCTAGTAGTCTTGATCATTATGATCAGTATGTTGATTCATGTTCTGCCATCCTCTTTTGTGCCTGGCGAAGATCAGGGGAATTACATCGTGGCTATCAGTTTGCCGGAAGGGGCAACCATGAGTCGTACGAGGGAGGTAGCCAATAAAGCATGCGAGATTCTTGGAAAAATACCCGGTGTTGAGTCTACTACGGTATTTACAGGGTATGATGTATTGGCGGATGCAGGTAAACCAAATGCTGCAGCCATATTTGTTTTACTTAAACCTTGGTCTGAGCGACAAAAGCCGGAGCTGCAGATTGAAAATCAGATACGCTCTGCCTTTATAAGCACAAGTCAGATTTCAGAAGCAATGATATTGGTTTTTGAGCCGCCTACCCTTCCGGGAGTTGGTACTTATGGCGGGTTCACATTTATGCTTCAGGATAAGATAGGCGGCAGCATTGAGAAGTTAGACGATATTTCCCGAAAGTTCATAGGTGAAGCTAGCAAGAGACCTGAAATTGGACTGGTATATTCTACGTTCCGAACGGATACTCCCGGTTATCGCTTTGAAGTAGACCGTGAGAAGACGATGAAATTGGGAATACAAATAAAAGATGTATTTAATGCATTACAAACCTTTTTAAGCGGTCTAGAGGTTAATGATTTTAATCGATTTGGACGCACTTATAAAGTAATTATGCAAGCCGATGCGCAATATCGAAGTAGTGTGGATTCTATGAGGTTCCTATTCTTGCGCAGTGCTGCAGGAGAAATGATACCTCTTAATACACTGTTAAGAACAGTACCGATGAATGCGCCAACTGTTATTAAACGATTTAACGGTTTTAGAGCAGTACAGATTGGAGGAAATCCTGCTCCTGGTTATAGTTCCGGCCAAGCTATGGCAGCATTGGAAGAAGTGGCAGCTCAAGTCCTGCCGCCGGGTTATAGTTATGAATGGGCCGAGCAAAGTCGCGATGAAAAAATAGCTGGTGAACGTGCTCCCATCATATTTGCTTTAGCACTGTTATTTGTATTTCTCTGTTTGATAGCACTTTATGAAAGCTGGATTGTACCTTTTGCAGTTCTCTTATCAGTCCCTACAGCCATTTTTGGGTCATTTCTGTTCCAATATGTAAGAAATCTTGAAAACAATATTTATATGCAAATTGGACTGATCATGCTTATTGGGCTAACTGCCAAAAATGCAATTTTAATTGTAGAATTTGCTAAAGTCAGAGTGAATCATGGGATGGACCCCGCTCATGCGGCAATTGAAGCGGCAAAGCTTCGCTTGCGCCCCATCATAATGACTTCAATGGCTTTTATACTTGGATGCATCCCTCTGGCAGTTGCTACTGGTGCCGGCGCCGGTGCCCGTATCTCTATGGGAACTTCAGTAATAGGAGGGATGCTTATGGCTACCATCATGGGAATTTTTATTATTCCGGTATTATATGTGGCTGTTGAAAGGATTGCCAAGAGATTGACAAGCAATAAGCAAAAAAAGCAAGATCCGTCGATTCCAATAGGCTAGTGCAATTGTAGAAATACATGCTAGAATTTTGCTGCAGGATGTAAGAAACAGCTAAAAAAATCTGATAGAAAGGAGAAACATGCTTGGAAAAATCCAAAGTATTTATGTTTTCAGGACAAGGATCACAATATTATCATATGGGCAGGGAGCTGTATGAAACGAATTTAACTTTTCAGCATTGGATGTCGAAGATGAATCAGTTTATACAGAAAAATGCTGGAATTAACATTCTAAAAGAAATATACAATCCAGCAATACATAGATCTACAGAATTTGAGATGCTGTCATACTCGCATCCGGCTATTTTTATGGTGGAATATTCGTTAGCTCGAGTATGCATGGAAAATGGGATTGAGCCGGATTATGTGTTAGGAGCAAGCTTAGGAGAATTTGTTTCAGCAGCGATTACTGGTATATTATCATTGGAAGAGGTGTTAGAATGTCTCCTAATTCAGTCTGCGTTAATCCAGAGTGATTGTCAGCCAGGCAGTATGACAGCGATTATCCATAGTCCTGAATTATATAAAGAGATTTCTGTTATTCATGACTATTTTGAGCTTGCTGCAATCAATTATTCTTCTCATTTTATTATATCCGGCAATTACTGTGATGAATTGATGACTATAGAAGCATATTTAAAGAGGGAGGGAATTTTGTTTCAGACACTTCCTGTAAGGTATGGCTTTCATTCTGCCAATATTGAACCGATAGAGAGAGAGTATAAAAAAAAGTTAAATAACTTAACATTCAGACATCCTCAGATACCTTTCATATCATGTGTATCAGCTGGCAGCATTGACGATATTGATTCAGAGCATTTTTGGAATGTGCTTCGGCAGCCGATCGAGTTTCAAAAAACAATACAAAGGCTGGAGGCCGATAACCAGTTTGTGTATATTGATTTAGGTCCATCTGGAACATTGGCTAATTTCGTGAAAAGAAACCTAACTCCTGACTCGGAGTCAAAAGTGCATACGATTTTAACTCCTTTTGGGCAGGATGTCAGGAAACTGCAAAAAATAATGGAATCATTAAATTAATTGATGAAAGGGGCTTATTGTGCATGATTACATATGTTTTTCCCGGTCAGGGTTCCCAGAGTAAAGGGATGGGGGGATCACTTTTTGATGAATTTAAGGAGTTGACGGCAAAAGCAGATGAAATTCTAGGGTATTCAATTAAGCAGCTTTGTCTGGAGGACGCAGATTCAAATTTAGGAGAAACACAATATACGCAGCCAGCTTTGTATGTAGTGAACGCATTAGGTTATCTTAAAAAAGTTAAAGATACAGGAAAAGAACCTGATTATGTTGCTGGTCATAGCCTGGGAGAATATAATGCCCTATTTGCTGCAGGAGCATTTGATTTTACGACGGGATTAAAACTTGTACAAAAGAGGGGACAGCTTATGAGCCGCGCTGTTGGAGGCGGCATGGGAGCGGTGATTGGTCTAAATGAAGAACAAATATCCGATGCTCTAAAGAAAAATAATATGCTGGCCATCGATATTGCAAATTATAATTCACCTACCCAGATTGTAATTTCTGGATTAAGAAAAGATATTGAAGAGGCACAGCCTGTTTTCGAAGGAATGAAGGATGTGCAAATGTTTCTTTTACTGAAAACAAGCGGTGCATTCCATTCTCGCTATATGCAGGAAGCCAGAAAGGAATTTGAAATATTCTTGCAGGATTTTACATTCTCTGATCTGCGCATCCCTGTAATATCAAATGTTTATGCCAGACCCTGCAAGCCATTCGCTGTAAAGCAGAACGTAATTGAGCAGATCACTCAACCCGTTAAATGGACGGAAAGTATTCGCTACCTGATGGGACTTGGAGAAATGGAATTTGTAGAAATTGGATCTGGTAATGTATTAACAGGATTGATTAGACGAATTAAAAGAGAAGCACAGCCATTACTACTTACAGATATTGAAAGCAGGAATGATTTGAAAAAAGATGATCTTTCTATACCGCCAGAGAGAGCATCTTTTTTAATTGATACAAAAGCCGGAGGACATAATCAGACAAGTAATAATGAAAAAGCAAAAGAAAATAATAGAAAATTTGAAGGAATATCCTCATCATCTTTGGGAAGTGCTGCGTTTAAGAAAGACTATAATATTCAATATGCCTATATGACTGGTGCAATGTATCGGGGAATTGCTTCAAAAGAAATGGTAGTAAAAATGGGTAAGGCAAAAATGATGGGGTTTCTTGGAACTGGCGGTCTAAACGTACCACAAATTGAAGCGGCTATTCAATATATTCAAAAGGAGCTTTCCGAAGGACAGGCCTATGGGATGAATTTGCTTCATAATCCACTTGATCCTAGAAAAGAAGAAGAAATAGTAGATCTTTATTTGTTGCATGGTGTGAAAACGTTGGAAGCAGCAGCTTTTATCAGTATTACTCCAGCCTTGGTTAAATACCGGGCCAAAGGAATGACGCGAAATTCTCAGGGGGAAGCGATTGCACTCAACAGGGTCATTGCTAAAGTGTCACGGCCGGAAGTGGCAGAAGCGTTCTTTAGTCCTGCCCCGGAGCGGATTGTTGCGAAGCTGCTGGCAGAAAAGAAAATTACAGAGGAAGAAGCGGAGCTGTTAAAGGCGGTTCCTATGGCTGACGATATTTGTGCCGAAGCCGATTCGGCAGGGCATACAGATGGAGGAGTAGCTTCTGCGCTAATACCGGCAATGATTACGCTGCGGGATCAGATGATGGGGAAATATCAATACCAGAAAAAAGTACGAGTTGGCGCAGCCGGAGGCATTGGGACTCCTGAGGCTGCAGCTGCGGCCTTTATTATGGGGGCAGATTTTATCGTGACGGGTTCCATTAATCAGTGCACAGTGGAGGCATCTACAAGCAGCAACGTAAAAGATCTGCTACAGCAGATGAACGTTCAGGATACAGATTATGCGCCTGCAGGCGATATGTTTGAAATGGGTGCCAAAATTCAGGTATTAAAAAAGGGACTATTCTTTCCCATACGGGCGAATAAATTGTATGAATTGTACAAGAGGTATAATTCATTGGACGAAATTGATGAAAAAACTAAGATACAGATACAGGAAAAATATTTTAAAAAAAGCTTTAGCGATGTATATCAAGATATTAAATCCTTTTATCCTGCTGAAGAAATCGAAAAAGCAGAACGAAATCCTAAGCACAAAATGGCCCTCATTTTTCGGTGGTATTTTGGTTATAGTACCCGATTGGCTTTAGGAGGAAGTGAGGAAAATAAAGTTGACTATCAAATACATTGCGGACCTGCTCTTGGGGCATTCAATCAATGGGTTAAAGGAACGAATTTAGAAGATTGGAAGCAGAGGAACGTAGATGTGATTGCAGTAAAATTAATGAATGAGACTGTAGAATTATTAAATCAGCGGTATAAAAACTTCTTGGAGAATTGCAATTAATAGATAGAATCCTAATGCCATCTTAACGAAGGAAGAAAGCAGAATAAGAGGAGGTTCTTTTTATGATACGCTGTGACAAATGTATAATGCCGGAAACAAATCCCCATGTTGTTTTAGATGAAAAAGGGGTATGCAATATCTGCAATCAGCAGCAAGACAGAAAGGATGAGGATACCAGCAGCCAAGACAAAAATTTTGAAGTGTTAAAAGCTAAAATCGAAAAGTCCAGATCTAAAAATACTGGGAAATATGATTGTGCAGTGGGACTTTCCGGCGGTAAGGATAGTACGATGACTTTATATCTGGCTAAAAAAGAATTAGGATTGAATCCATTGGCAATTTTTATTGATAACGGGTTTGCTCTTGAAGAAATGTATTATAATATACAGACTGTTACCAGTAAATTAGGAGTAGATCTTATTGTTTATAAGCCAGGTGAAATTAAAGATTTCTTAATCTACCTTTTGAAATCGAAGAAGCCCATATATTATTGCAGGCCCTGTCATGAATTGCTTGATGTGTATGTCAGGGATATAGCATCCAAACACGGAATAAACTTAATCCTGGGGGGATACACCAAAGGACAGGAGTATGTTAAGAATACGGAGTTATACTGGTTATTTGATATATCTGATAAAAGTATTCATGATGAACTTAGCAAAGAACCTGATTTTAAAGATATCTTATCTATTTTAGATGACCATGCGCTGTATCTATATGAGACGTTTGAATCTATGGTTCAAATAAACCCTTTTCAATACATGAAATATGATGATGAAAGCATAATTAAATTTCTTACCCGCGAATTTAACGTCAGATTTCCTAAGAAGAGCTGGCCGGCAGATTCAACAAATTGCTTTTTTAACTACGTGTCTCAGCATTTAGCAGTAAAAAACTTTGGCTATTCACAGCATGAGACTGAATTAAGCACTCTCATCCGCAAAGGTGAACTGAGCAGAGAGAGGGCGCTTCATATTATTAATGCACCAATTCCCATGGAATATGTTGAGGATGCTCTTAGCAGACTTGGCTTAAAGTATGAGGACGTAATATAAGGAATTTTTTGCAGTTATAACCTGCCTGGCTGAATGCCGGCAGGTTATAACTGTTTTCTAAACACGTAGATAGTATGAAATGGCATACAGTCAAAGAAAATCGGTTGAGGAGAGGGATCATATGGGTAATGACGGTAAATTCAGCTGCTATATTATTGGTGATGGGGCATTACTTACTGCTTGCGGAGAACTCATAATTGATTCCGGTCATGATATTTACGGAGTTATTTCTTCCAATCCTTCCATTCGAGAATGGGCTGAAGACAAAGGAATAACATGTGCAGATCATGACAGTGATTATGTGGATTTCTTAAAACAAAAGCCTTTTGATTATTTATTTAGTATCGTTTATCTTAGCTTAATACCCAGAAACGTACTTGCATTGCCGCAAAAGATGGCGATAAATTTTCATGATGCATTATTGCCTGAATATGCGGGGATACACGCAACTTCTTGGGCTATCATGAATCAGGAGAAACAGCATGGGATCACCTGGCACGAAATGGTCTCTGGGGTTGATAAAGGAAATATTCTAAAACAGATGATAATACCAGTCGAAGAAGGGGAGACAGCACATTCTTTAAATGTGAAATGTTATAAGGCGGGGGTGGATTCTTTTAGGGATCTGGCAGAGGAACTGGCTAAGGACAGCTATTCACTAACCTTTCAAGATTTAAATCGTCGAACGTATTATGGGAAATATCAGCACCCTCCTGCCGGATGTGTTTTATCATGGGACTCTACTGCTGAGGAAATGGATGCAGCAGTAAGAGCGCTGCAATTCGGAAACTATCAGAATCAACTTGGAATTGCCAAGTTGGCAGTGAATGATGAGTATATTATTGTTGACCAGATTTTTGTTACCCCAAATAAATCAGATGCAAAGCCTGGAACGATTGTTGCTATTGCGGATTTCAACTTTATTGTGGCTACGGAAAGCAATGATATTGAGATACGCTCAATCAAATCGATTCATGGAGCACAATTAACAATTTCTGATTGCATAGACAAATATCATTTAAAGGCAGGGGACTTATTGTCTGGATTTGCTAGGAAAACAGGTACGAGAATTACAGCGTTGCATAAGGAAATAAGCCGATTTGAAGACTATTGGATTAAAAAAGTGTCAAAGATGGATGCCGCTATCTGGCCAGGTGCTATTCAAAGTGCAGAGGGCATAGACAGCATTCATAATTCCTTCGTAGATTTTACAATAGCAGAAGAGTTTATCACTTATGCAGAGCAGGATTACGGCAATCGATTGGCAAGCTGTTTAGCTGCCATTAGCACGTTTCTATCCAAAG
Organism: uncultured Pelosinus sp.; assembly: GCA_946415545.1. GTDB lineage: Bacteria > Bacillota > Negativicutes > DSM-13327 > DSM-13327 > Pelosinus. The sequence goes on from CAMKSY010000106.1 coordinate 10,173, forward strand.
AATGCAAGACAAACAGTGTTCAGTTTTTTCTTGGATACCAGGAATTAAGAGCGGATTTTCAGGGCGTGGAAGCGCTGTTTGCTGTTCAAGTGCCTGTAGAGTTGGAATTGAATGATACTCTTACTTTTAGGGATACTTGTGATATTGCTAGGGCAGAAATACAATCTGTAAAGAAGCATAAGACTTTTCTTCATGATCTTATTGTTCGAACTCCTCAACTGAAGGCGAATTCTCCTGTACATGAAAAAAAATTGCTGTCATTCACCGTGGAATATGTAAAAGATCTTACGGATTATTCTCAGCATGCCTGGGATCGGTACGGCATCTCATTGATCGTGCCAGAAATGGGCAATACTTGGCGGATTGTTTTCAATGAGGCGCTGTTAGCAACAACAAAAGCTGTTAACGGTACGAATCGGCTTGCAGCATGTATGGCGCGGGCTGCTGCCACGCCAGATGCTCCCATAAGTAAATTGACTATCTTGACAGATGCTGAATTTCACAAAGCAATATATGAGAGAAATCATACAGTTGCTGAATATCCAAGAGACAAGTGCATGCATGAATTATTTAAAGAGAGAGTTAAGCAATCGCCGGAAAAAATTGCCGTACTTTGCAGGGATGAAAGTCTGACGTATATGGAATTAGAAGAAAAAGCATCACGTCTTGCTTCCTTTTTAAATCGAGTCGGGGTAGGTAAAGGGACCTTGGTAGGGATTTTTATGGAACGATCACTGGATATGCTGGTGGGATTACTGGGCGTATTGAAAGCAGGAGGAACCTATGTGCCGATTGATCCTCTTTATCCTGGAGAAAGAATTTTGCACATGATTGAAGATGCAGATATTAAAATGATTCTAACACAGAATGAGATTAAGCATAATTTGCCTGGCAGTACTGCCAAGGTAATATGTCTGGATACAGACTGGGAGGAAATATCTAAGAATAGCGGCAAAAGCTCGTCGCGGAAATATTACTCTTATTCGAGCAAGACTATCAGACCTGAGGATTCGGCATATGTTATTTTTACATCAGGTTCAACGGGAAAGCCAAAAGGTGTGGAAGTAACCCAGAGGGGATTGACAAATTTTCTTTGTGCGATGGCGAAGTGTCCAGGTTTTACAAAAGAAGACCGAGTTCTGGCGTTAACGACAATTTGCTTTGATATTGCAGGTCTTGAGTTATATTTGCCTCTTATTACTGGAGGTCAGGTTGAAATATTACCTACAGAAATCGCCCGAGATGGATTTGCATTAAAAGAACGGATTGAGAAGGAATGGGCTACTGTTGTTCAGGCTACGCCTGCAACATGGGAGATGCTTTTAGAGGCTGGCTGGGATAAAAGAACATCAATTAAGATATTATGCGGCGGAGAAGCGTTAAGCAGACAATTAGCACAAAAGCTCTTGGACAGAAGTAATGAAGTTTGGAATATGTAT
>CAMKSY010000107.1 GCA_946415545.1 uncultured Pelosinus sp.
ATATTTATCCGTTTCTGCCAGTCCCAAATATGCTAAATCCAAACCGCCGCCATCATAAAAATCAAATTGGTAAGGCTGATCTAATATCGCCTCGGCATTGGTTGCTGCACCAAAGCTTAATCCACCGGCAGGTACTCCGCCAATCGGACCAGCCTCAACGGTTAATGTCATTTTATCACCGATGCCTTCTTCATTGGCTACCAAAGCCACTCCTTCCGGCACCCCGATTCCAAGATTTACTTTAGAATCAGCAATCAATTCCATTACCGCACGGCGGGCAATTACTTTGCGCTCATCGAGAGGCATTGGAGTGAGTGCTGACAAAGGCACTGCAATTTCACCTGAATAAGCAGGATTGTACTGCTCACCAAAAGTTTGCATGTGCTGTTTCATGTCTTGGGCTACTACAATATAATCCACAACTATACCAGGAATTTTTACACTCATTGGAGGCAAACTGCCATTGGCTACCAAACGCTCTACTTGTACAATAACAATACCGCCTGATGCCTTAGCAGCTTGAGCTAAAGACAAAATCTCCAAGGAAACAGCTTCATGCTCAATGGTAATATTACCTCTTTCGTCAGCACTTGTACCTCTTAGCAAGGCTACATGGATCGGAAACGGTTTATACCATAACCATTCTTCGCCGCCAAGCTCGATGACTTCAACTAAATCTTCCTTGGTAACATCATTAATTTTTCCGCCTTCTACTCTAGGATCTACAAACGTGTGCAAACCAACTTTTGTTATTACCCCAGGTTTTCTGCCTGCAATATTGCGGGCAAGATGAGCAAGCGTACCTTGAGGAAAATTATAAGCTTCAATTTTATTCTCTACAGCCAACTTGCCTAATTTGGGAGCTAGGTTCCAATGACCGCCAACGGCTCTTTTCACCATACCTTCATTACCGAAATGGTTGAGACCAAGCTCCTTACCATCCCCCTGACCAGCACAGTAAAACAGAGTTAAATCCCGAGGTTCAGCTTCTTCTAAAAAACGTTTCTCCATGGCATCACTTAATGCTTCTGGATGTCCATTGCCAACAAATCCACTAACACCAACTGTATCTCCGCTTTTTACAAGCTTTGCAGCTTCAAATGCACTTATCACCTTGGCCATTATTATCGACTCTCCTTACCAAGCTATCTTTAGCTAATACTTATGCAATTATTATGCCAATCTAAAGTGCAAAAAAAACAGTGTCAGCAGTATTCTCCTTGAAGCCTCCTACTTATAGCATCTTTTTGGATTTTTCCTGTTAATTCTTAATATTTGTACTATTGCAATAGACAACTTATATGAAGAGTCCGTCCATATATGTATACATAGTTGTCTAAATTTATGTACATATTTTTCTCATATGTCTATAGATAATGTTTAAACATCCTCCTAATTGCTAGAAGGATGTTTAAACATTATCTATCTTATTATTTCTTACTTTTTTACTTCTATCCTCATAATTGTTCCATCGCTGCTATTAAACCTTTTTTCCATGCGGTTCACGCTCTTTTCCATATTGGTAAGCACGATGGGTGTCATTATGGATTTACCATGCTGAAGAATATAGTCTTTATCAAACGTAATGAGTGCATCACCTTGCTTTACTACATCTCCTATAGTTACATGAGTAGTGAATCCCTTACCGTCTAACATTACGGTATCAATGCCGATATGGATTAATATCTCGACTCCCTGAGCTTCCATAGCGATGGCATGCAGGGTTTTAGCTACCATAATGACGGTGCCATCACAAGGTGCTGTAATGACATTTTCATCAGGCTCAATCCCCAGACCATCTCCTAGCATTCTCTTAGAAAAAACAACATCAGGAACATTAGTTATATCTACGATCTTCCCCTTAACAGGAGTAAAGAGAATCAATTGTTCCTTATTGCGCTGAAATAACTGAAACATATTTTTTACCTTCCTACTTAAATTCTATGATTCTGATACTTATGCTTTACTAGATAAGCTGCACTTTCTTCTACAATTACAGTAACGTCTTGATGAAGCTGCAAAATTGAAGCTGGTATCTCAGGAGTGATTCCTCCAAACAGTGCGTGATAAAGCACCTCTGCTTTATTTTCACCGCTAGCTAAGAGTACAAGTTTTTTTGCGTGCATAATCGTCTTAATCCCCATGCTAATAGCAAAGCGCGGTACCTCTTCAATGGTTGCAAAAAATCGGGCATTGGCCTCAATTGTCTCATCATCTAATTTCACTCTATGGGTAGTAGCCTCAAACTTAATATCCGGTTCATTAAAACCGATGTGCCCATTATTGCCGATTCCCAATATCTGTAGATCAATGCCTCCCATGTTCATGATACTTCTATCATAATTCCTGCATTCTTCTTCTACATCTTGTGCCATGCCATCGGGAATATAGATATTTTGCTTTCTTATATTAATGTGATTAAAGAAATGATGAAACATATAGTAATAATAGCTTTGCTCATCTTCTTTTGGTAATCCTAAATATTCATCCAAATTAAAAGTTATCACCTCAGAAAAATCCAGACCGACTTCTTTGTGCACTTTAATTAGCTCTTTATACATTAAAAGGGGAGTGCTGCCGGTAGCCATTCCTAATACACTATTAGGCTTTAAATAGATTTGACCAGCTACAATCCTTGCCGCTCGCGCACTCATATCTTCATAATCTTTAGCAATTACGATACGCACTGGTTGACCTCCTGAATAATAAGTTTCCTTTTACAAACGCAGCAGAAATCTCCAGATCATCATGAAATAAGACCATATCAGCATGCTTGCCAACTTCTAAGCTCCCCTTATCCTGATCTACCTTAACTTGCCTGGCAGGATTCAGAGTGACCAGCTGAATTGCTTCTGCTAAGCCCAGCCCTGTATTCTCCATGAAGTTACGCACTGCTTTATTAAGAGTCAATATACTGCCTGCAATCACTCCATCAGTCAATCGGGCTTCTCCGTTTTTCACAGTTACATTCTGTCCGCCTAAATCATATTCTCCATCACCTAAGAGGCTGGCCCGCATCCCGTCCGTAATCAGAATCATCTTCCCCAGCCCCTTTACTTTTAGCAGTATCCGCTGCATCGCAGGATGGACATGCAAATTATCAGCAATCAGTTCACAAGTAATATCACTATCCATGGCTGCTCCAATGGCACCAGGAAAACGATGATGCAAGGGCGGCAATGCATTAAAGGTATGAGTCATATGAGAAACTCCCGCTCCAATTGCCTCCATCCCTTGTTCATAAGTAGCACTGCTATGTCCAATGGATACCACAATCCCTTTCTGCACACAAGCTTGAATAAAGTCCTTACTATCTGCAATTTCAGGAGCAATCGTGATCATCTTAATGCAATCCAGATAGGCTTCAATCTTCTTCAAATCAGGTGCAATAATATATTGTTTATCCTGGGCGCCCTTATACTTTTCATGAATGAATGGTCCTTCCATATGGCAGCCAAGCACCTGAGCACCGCTGCTCTCTTTCATAGCCTGCCGAATATGCTCAATGGACTGCTCAAGCCTAGCCATAGACATGGTCATGGTTGTTGGCATAAAAGAAGTGACACCTGTTTGTAAAAGCCCTTTACTAATCACAGCTAATGCTCTTTTATCTTCATCCATCGTATCAAACCCATTGCAGCCATGCACATGAATGTCAATAAATCCAGGAGATACGTATTGCCCCTGCCCATCAAACTGCTCAGAAATTGTAAACTTATCTAACTGGGTTTCTGCCACAATTCCTTTAATCCGATCATCAAAAAGAACTGCATGATGAAACAGGATTCCTTGCAATGTAACAATTCTTGAATTCACAATTGCTTTCATCATGTTTCATCCTTTATTGCTTTTTTCAAATATCCATTATGTTTCTTAAGGAGTGCATCGGCGATTGTAGCGTTGATATTCAATGTCAGCATGAGAATGGCAAGTTTTGCATTGCCTTTCGCCTTCGCTAAAGCCTGCTGGGCAAGAGCTTCTCCTTTTCCGGTAGCAAGAGAGATGATATCTAAGACTCGCTGCTTTAGCTTACGATTAATCGGTCTTACATCCACCATAAAATTATGATAGGTTTTTCCTAGTTTTATCATAGCGCAAGAAGATAACATATTGAGTACCATCTTCTGTGCTGTACCCGCTTTTAGGCGGGTAGAACCCATGATAACTTCCGGCCCCACATCGATTGCCACACAGATATCAGCAACACATTCCAGCCTTCCTGATAAGGAACAGCAGATTCCTATTGTCTTATTTCCCATGTCTTTTGCATAAGAGACCGCCGATATCGCATAAGGTGTATTGCCACTGGCGCTAATCCCTACTAATACATCGTGACCACCAAAACCTTTTGCCTTAAGATCTCGGATAGCCAATTCTTCGTCATCTTCTGTATCTTCCCGCCAGCCAGAGAGCGCTTCTTCCCCTCCAGAAATCAATCCTATCACTGTATTATCATCCGTACCAAAGGTCGGCGGACATTCGGTTGCATCCAGCAGTCCCAGTTTTCCTCCTGAACCACTGCCAATATAAAACAGCCGACCGCCCTTTTCCATCTGTTCCACGATGATATCAATAGCTGAACTAATCACCTCAGTGCATTTCCCTACAGCAGCAGCCACTTTCTCATCTTCTCGATTAAACATCGTCACCATTTCAACGGTAGAAACCTCGTCAATTTCTATGGTATCTCGATTCCATTGCTCCATATGGTCCTCCTGAAAAGAGATTTGATTCAAAGGAAGCAACACTCCAATGAATCTGACCCTATTTATTTCCTGTACTCTCTATTGAAAAAAGGGATTGAAGATATGAACGCATCAGCCCCAATCTTCAATTCCCTATATCCCTTTTTAGAAATTCGTTGTTGAAGTATTATGTATATCTTTTGTAACGCGATTTCGTCTTTCTATTAAGAGCTTTTTCATTTCGTCAGCAATCATCTCTGCCTTTGTACCTACAATGATTTGAACACTATTGCCACTTTTAATCACACCCGCTGCCCCTAGTGCTTTCATCTCACTTTCATCAACCAGAGCAGCATTTTTTAAAGTTAACCGCAGGCGAGTAATGCAGGAATCGACAACCTCAATATTTTCTGTGCCTCCCAGCTTTTCTATGAGATTCATGGAGAAAGCACTGCTATCAACATTGTCTAACTTAGCATTCTCTGCTTCATCGTCAAAACGCCCAGGCGTAGGAATATTAAATTGTTTGATCGCCCAAACAAATACCACATAATATAACGCAGCAAACCCCAGACCAAGAGGGATCAACATAGCAGGTTTCGTTGCCAATCCCCAATTCAGCAGTAAATCAATCAATCCTGCAGAAAACCCAAACCCATGTAAAATCCCCATAGAGCTTACTAACGCCATTGCCAAACCAGTCATAATCGCATGTAAGAGGTACAGCATCGGAGCCAGAAACATAAACATGAATTCAATCGGCTCTGTTATACCAGTCAAGAACGCTGTAAATCCTACTGATAATAAAGCACCACCGATTTTACTGCGATTCTCTGGTTTTGCACATGTATAAATAGCCAATGCTGCTGCAGGTAGAGCAAACATAAAGATGAGATAGAAACCTGCCATAAAGCCGCCTGCTGTAGGATCTCCCGCAAAGAAGCGATTTAAATCGCCTGTTACCACCTTGCCCGTGGCATCCGTGTAATTCCCAAAGACAAACCAAACAAAACTATTCAAAATATGGTGAAGCCCAAAAGGAATGAGCAGACGATTAAAGATCCCATAAACAAATAATCCTAAAGAGCCTGCGCCAATAATCCATTCTCCCATGCTATGGATGACACTTTGAATGGGTGCCCAGATCACGCCAAAGATTCCTGCCATGACAATTGCTGCAGCTGCAGTCACAATGGGAATAAAGCGCCTTCCTGCAAAAAAACCTAAGAAATCAGGAAGCTTAATATTATAAAATCGATTATACAAATATCCCGCTACCAAACCGCTTAGAATACCTCCCAGCACACTCATATTCAAATCCGGATTAATGGTCTTTAAACCACTGGTGAGAACGAGATAACCGATAGCACCTGATAACCCCGATGCTCCTCCATTATCATGAGACAGACCAATGGCAATACCCATAGCAAACAATAATGCCAAATTGTCAAAAATAGCCCCTCCTGCTTTCATAACAAAAGGAATATCAAGAACATCCGGAGCACCAAAACGCAGCAGCAAAGCTGCTGCTGGCAGTACTGCCACTGGCAGCATCAGTGCTTTACCAATCTTTTGCAGTTTCCCAAACCAATTTCCCACAACTATGAACCCCCTATTCTTTATTTATACATTACAAACTACAAAATGACCTGGCAAAAAGAAAACTTGATAGTACTTTCTAAAGATAAAGAGGACTTTGATTCAGATAGAGCTTTAGCTGCATCTGAATGTTAGTCATCAAATAAAAGAATGCCGATTTAGTGCTATTCATATGTCACTTTGCAATTTGTCCCATATACACACAGCAAGTACTGATTAGCGCTTTAATGTTATTTCAAATTTATAACGATCACTGCGATAAATGGACTTGGTCACCTCAAAGGGAATATTCTTTTTTGTATAGGTTAATCGTGAAAACATTAGTGCTAAAGTCTTTTGCTTCACCTGCAGCATTTGGCTCTCATAATCATTTACTAATACAGGCTCAATGGTCTGGTTTGCATACTCAATCTGCAAACCAAAGTGCTTTTCTAAAATGGTATATAAGGAATTATTCTCTAACGCCTCAGCCGTTAATCCCTCGCAAAGTGCAGTTGGTAAATAAGCCGTCTCAATGGCATAAGGCTCATGATTAACAGATCGCAATCGAGTAATTTCAAATACCTCATCCTGTTCTTTCAACTGCAGGTCATGCTGTAATTTTTTCGTTGCAGATTTCCTTTGAAAAGAAATCATTTTCGTATGAATACTTATGCCACGCCGCTGCATGTCTTCCGTAAATCCCAGCAAATTATGCAGAGGATGTTTTTCTTTGTTTTTGACAACAAAGGTTCCTTTTCCCCGTTCCCGATATAACAATCCTTCATTTACTAAACTTGCAATGGCTTTATTCGCAGTCATTCGGCTAATTCCGTGATATTCACACAGCTCTCTTTCTGTTGGCACGACTTCATCAGCAGCTAATTCTTCATTTTCGATCATTTCGGAAATAATATTTTTCAACTGATAATACAAAGGAATCGGCGAATCTTTATCAACTCTTTTCATGCTTACCACCTTTACCATTTATCATAAATTTGAAATGTCATCATATTGACATGTTGTATATACATTTACAATTGTATTATAACACTTCCATTATCTTTTTCAAGATTATTCTGAAATTTAAATTGACTTATTCTTTTTTTCATTGCTGGTCACAAACTACTACTACTTTTTAACCCCAGAGGCGCAGAGAACACAGAGATAGGATTAATATATCCCTTTGGGTACTTTGCGCCTCTGCGGTGATATCATTCTTGAGCTTAACACTGCTATCGTTATTAAGGCAAGGATTCATACAATACCACTTTTTTCTGTTTTAGGCTCTCAGGCACGTCAATAATGCGCTGATTAGCGGAACCCTTGAATAACAAATCATAGCTTTTCAATGCTAATTCAAATTTACCATCAATTAATACATCAATGTATTGCAGAAATTCTAGGCAATCCGGTTTCTTAAGTAATTCTTCAAAGGTGAAACCAGTATAACACCAAATATTAACGCCTTTACTTTTCAATTGCTCAGCAATAGCAGTACAAGCAACGGGCTGCAGCATTGGTTCACCACCTGAGAATGTTACCCCAGACTGCAGTTGTACGGCTAGAGCAGCCTGTACCACGTCATCAATTTCCTGCTCAAAGCCCCCCCTCAAATCCTGAGTGTCAAGATTATGACATCCCTGACAATGATGAGTACAGCCTTGACACCAGATCACTGTTCTCAATCCCTTTCCATCTACAACCGAATCCGTTGTTATTGGAGAAGCTAAACGAATTTTCACCATACCACACCAATCTCCCTGTTTTACACTTTCAGACAATCAAACATCTCATAGGAATGATTCCGCTCAGTATTCATTCCTAATCAAAATAACAGTATATCACTTTTCAATAGAATCGTCTCCTGTTCATCCATACTCACCACAGGATGTTTTCAGGATAGTCCCAGTCATATTGAATCTCATCTGCAGGACAATTATATTTAAGAGCTTCTTCCAAGACTTCCTCTCTTACTACTCTATATTCATCGCCTGGTTCTGCAATTCTCTTTGCTATGGTCGCAATACTTTTTAAGCGCTTTTCCTTATTCATTGCCAGAAATCTACCATTCAATATATCAATATATTGTATGGTATATCCGTAAAACCATGTATAATCATGACTTATCATATTCAGTATACGTTTATAGGAAGTCTCCGTTACTAATTGTTTCAGGCACTCCGCAACCGCCGCCTGAAACTTATGGACCGCAGCAGTATTCGTATCCCACTCTGGATACTTAATTTTTTTCTGGCGTAACAGAATAAAATCACTCAAACACATAATAATAAACAATATCTCTGGCCATAGAATATGAGTTCCTACATATATATTTTTCTTAGGTGTAATCATTGCGAACTCTTTCATCCGATTTTCATCCATACCATTGTCAACAAATTCAAATACCCGGTTCCCCATTAAAGCATGACGAAGCTCATAGCAAAACCCTAGCACTCTCATACGAACACCCTGGTAGGCGATATATTCATTCTCCTTACCAACAACATCATGCAATGCATCATAAAGATCTTCAAAATCTAAGCAGTCACCATATACAGCCACCCCTGCATAATTAGGAGTATGTTTCACAAATATCATTATGATCCCTCAACTTTATAAGTTTTTGGCAATATAACGGTACTCACAAGGCTTCTTTGCCTATTTACTCATTCCATACGATATGTTCCCATTCCTTCTTCTAAGACTCCAACTGCTTTGAAGAAAACCAACATTTGAAGATAAGATGAAATTCCACCTTAGTTTGATCTGCATAACGCAAAGAAGTAACTCATTTGCCCCTACCACCGAATCTGGGGAGGGTATTCTGGTGAGGACCCCAAATACAAATACAACCTCCAAAGAAGTCCTTTATAAAGAATTCTTTGGAGGTCATTGTTTTAACAGTTAGCGTTAAATTTGAAGTTACTGTTTTCTCACACCATGCTTCACTCTGTCTTTTTCTTCTGCACGTTTCCCATCGTTCCATTTATCCATGGTTCCTACTAAGTAGCCAGTAATACGGCGAATGCGTTCAAATCCCATGCCGCCTTCTCCTTCTACTCGTCCACATTTAGGGCATTGATCACCAATCACGCCGGTAAAGCCGCATTTGGGGTCACGATCCACAGGATGATTGATAGAGCCATAGCCAATACCACATTCCTTCATCTTCCGTACGACCATTTCAAAGGCATCCAGATTCTTTACTAAATCTCCATCCAGCTCAATATATGTAATATGACCTGCATTAGTCATTGCATGATAGGGAGCTTCGATTTCAATTTTTCTAGCTGCTGGAATCGCATAGTATACAGGAACATGGAAACCGTTGGTATAATAATCCCGATCGGTTACTCCTGGGATTTCACCATAATTTTTGGCATCAATTTTTACGAATCGTCCTGATAGACCTTCTGCAGGTGTAGCAATCAGGGAAAAATTCTGTTGATATTTGACTGCTGCTTCATCCATGCGTTTTCTCATATGACCAATAATTCGAAGACCAGCTTCTTGAGCAGCTTCTGATTCGCCATGATGCTTGCCATAGAGCGCTGTCAATGTTTCTGCCAGACCAATAAATCCAAGGGTTAACGTCCCATGCTTAATAACATCTTCGAGAGTATCTTCCCAGTCTAACGTTTCAGAGTCAAACCAGATATTTTGTCCCATTAAGAAAGGGAAATTCTTTACCTTTTTATTTTTCTGGATCTCAAAGCGATCTAATATCTGCTGAATGACCAGATCTATTAATGAATCAAGCTCTTGGTAGAAGCCCTCAATGTCAGGCTGCGTTCTTTCTCCCAAGGCAATACCATGCTTAATCCCAATTCTAGGGAGATTCACACTGGTGAAAGAATTATTGCCGCGACCATATACCACGCCATCTGATTCAGGAAAAATAGAGGATATGACTCTTGTTCTGCATCCCATAGTAGCAATCTCTGTTTCAGGACGGCCGGGTTTGTAATATTGCAAATTAAACGGCGCATCAATGAAAACAAAGTTAGGAAACAACCGTTTCGCAGAAACACGGCAGGATAGCTTAAATAAGTCGTAATTAGGATCTTCTGCATTATAATTAATGCCTTCTTTTACTTTAAAAATGCTAATCGGGAATATAGCCGTTTCGCCGTTACCTAAACCAGCTTCTACAGATAATAAGAATTGCTCCACTACCAAGCGTCCTTCGGGAGTAGTATCGGTGCCAAAGTTAATACTGCTAAAAGGAACCTGCGCCCCTGCTCTGGAATGCATTGTATTTAAATTATGAAGAAAGCCTTCCATGGCTTGGAATGTTTTCTTCACTGTTTCTTTTCTCGCAAAACGGTAGGTGAAATCTTGAATTCTTTGTATATCTGAATTCGCTGCTTGAATACCATGACTAAGTAACGCTTTTTTCAAACGTAGAGCCTCGTCGATATGATAGGCTTGGTATTCCTTTTCCCCAATACGAGGATAATCTCCCTGCTCGCCGCTATACTCATGTACAGTAGCTGCTACAATGTCCGCAATTTTTTCTTCATCTAACTCCATGAAATCAATCATTACTATTTTCTTCATGTTTTCCGAATATAACTTAATAAAGGTTTTAGCGACACCGGCGGCTAAGCCATAATCAAAATTGGGGATGGATTGTCCACCATGCTGATCATTTTGATTGCTCTGAATCGCTATCGCCGCTAACGCAGCGTAGCTCATTATATCTTGTGGTTCTCGCAAATGTCCATGTCCTGTGGAGAAACCATCGCGGAACAAGGTTTTAATATCAATTTGACAGCAAGTCAAAGTACCAATGGCTTCAAAATCCATATCATGAATGTGAATATAACCAGACTGATGGGATTTAGCATGTTCAGGTTTTAAAATATGGTGAATGGCAAATTGTTTTGATCCCGTTGCTCCATACTGCAGCATGGTTCCCATAGCCGTATTGCCGTCTACGTTTGCATTCTCTCTTTTCCCGTCAACTTGTTCTGCATCTTTAAAGGTAATGTCTTTATAATCAATCATTAAGCGCATGTTGGCTTCCCGCACTTGAGTGCGCTTTGCCCGATATGCAATATACTTCTTAGCCACTGCCACTTCTTCAGACTGCAGTAAGACATCTTCTACAATATCTTGTATCTCTTCTACTGACAAACGCTGATTTGATCTGGATGCAATCGTATTAAACACTTTGTCCGTTAATAGTTGAAGCTTTTCTTTTTTTACTATGCCATCAAAATTTTCAGTGTACGCCTTTTGAATTGCATCATAAATCTTGT
>CAMKSY010000108.1 GCA_946415545.1 uncultured Pelosinus sp.
ATGGCTTTGATGATTTTTGGTTACATGGGCAACTTGTTTCGTATTTAATAGGACTAAACTGCCTACAGGATAGATTGGTATCGTATGGATGAATATAGTAAGAAGATGCGCATCAAAGAGTGTATTGTTCTTTGCTAACATTCCTTCAATCACCTCTAATTGAGACGTGCTTTCAATCGCGGCTTTGGTGATTGCTTTGTCAAAATAGTTAGCAATGGCTACTATTTTTGAAAACAAATGAATCTTATTGTTAGTGAGACCTAAAGGCAGTCCCGAGCCATCTAACGCTTCGTGGTGTTCAGCCACAATTCGTGCAATTCTCGGCGATAATTTATTTCGCAATAATAAGTTGCGTCCATATAATGTATGCAATTTGGCGCTATCAAACAATAGTCCATTAATACGGGGCAGGATGGCTTTACCAATGTCATGCAATAAAGCTCCTAAAGCAAGTTCATAAAGGTCATCCTTAGACAAATTCAACTGAAAGCCTGTTATTAATGAAAGTAGACAGACATTGATGGAATGAACAAGTTCTTGCTTATTGGGATAATAAATTTGTGTATTAATCATTGTGGCTGTATGTTGTGAAGCTTGATCAATCAGGTTATTGATCAGGTTACCGATTTGATCCAAATATAAAAAAGTAAGCTTTTCATTTGCCAGAAAGCTGGTTTGCAGTGAAGACAAAGCCTGCAAACAAAGAGACAGCTCGGTACGTAATTCAGAGGGAATTACCTGCTGCTGTTTTAGCAATGTTGCTTCTTGGTCAAAAATTCGGATGGTATGAATACCAAAGTGTTTTAAGCGTTTAATGTAACTTTCTGTCAGGGTAATACCTTGCTCAAGTAAAAGCTTTCCATACTCGTCTATAACGTCCTGCCCTAATATCATTCCTGGTTCAGCATAGTCAATGATCATGAAAACAACTCCCAGTATAAAAACGTTGCTGTAATATTTTGTAGTATTGCATGTATTATTGTAATGGATTTTTAAGGAAGGAATAAGGTACTATAGTCCTATTAATGTGGGGAATTAGACCCTGTTGGCCCAAAGGTCTGATTATAACTATCGATTCATACAGTCATGCTGCCGAGAATGATCGAGGCATGTTGTAGTTGCTTGCTATATTTAAACATGTTATTCTTTAATGAAGAGTATTTAAAGGATTACACCTTATGTACGTTGGAGTATTATAAAAAATCGGCACTGTATGAGGTGAGGGTTTTGACTGATTTATTATTATGGGAAATGATTGAACGCATGAGTGTGGCTGCCACGCTTGCTTTTTTATTATCTCAATTTTCAGTATTTCGTCGGATGATTTATCGACAAGGTAGTTTTAGTGAAAAAGCTGCGATCACTATTATTTTTGGCTTTATTGGCATTCTAGGAACCTATGCCGGTATTCCTGTAGGGGATGCTTTAGCAAATTCCAGAGTTATTGGCGTAATGGCTGCGGGGCTCATTGGCGGTCCTATCATGGGGACAACTGCTGGAATTATTGCTGGCGGGCATCGCTATCTATTAGGCGGCTTTACGGCATTTTCCTGTGGAATCTCCAGCATTTGTGAAGGCTTACTGGCAGGTTTAATTCACCGTTATTATCATGAAAAACTGATTCCTTGGTGGATCGCTCTTGTTGCAGGCGTTGTAGGGGAAGTCTTGCAGATGATTATTATTTTACTTACAGCTTATCCTTATGATATGGCTAGGAGTTTAGTAGATGCAATTGGGATGCCGATGATTTTGGTCAATTCCTTAGGTGTTGCTATTTTTATGCTAATTATTAAGACGGCGATGTATACCCAAGAACAGGTTGGTGCCGAACAGTCTCATAAGGCCCTTGATATTGCAACTAAGACCTTACCCTATCTGCGGCATGGATTAGATCGCAGCTCTGCTCAGGCAACAGCTCAAATTATTTTTAATGCAGGAAGCTATGAAGCCGTTGCCATTACGGATACAGAGCAGGTGTTGGCTTTTGTAGGCGTGGAGTCAGCCCATCATTCTGCAGATACGTTAGGATTAACCCTTGCTACCAGCCAGGTGCTTTCTAAGGGAGAAATGTATATCGCACAGAGTGCTTTAGAGATTGGCTGTTCCTGCAAAAATTGCAAATTGGCAAGTGCTATTATCGTGCCTTTAAAACGTGCAAATCGCGTTATAGGTACTTTAAAGTTATATTATACAAGGGCTAATGCCATAGGACATGGAGATCGGATCTTTGCTTCTGGTATCGCCCATTTATTCTCCACTCAATTAGAACTTACAGAAATTGATCGTCAAGCTAAATTAGTTTCTAGGGCAGAACTAAAAGCGCTTTATGCACAAATTAATCCTCATTTCTTATTCAATACCCTTAATACGATTACATCATTGGTACGTACAAAGCCCGATTTAGCAAGAGAGCTTTTGTTAAAGCTGGGAGCGATGTTTCGGCATACCTTACATAAAACAGGGCGTAATATTACCCTCAAAGAAGAACTATCCCAAGTACGTGCTTATTTAACAATCGAACAAGCCAGACATGGCGAGAAGCTGATCATTCAAGAGATGATATCTGAAGAAGTAGAAAAATATTTAATTCCTACATTAACCATACAGCCCTTAGTCGAAAATGCGATAAAGCATGGACTGCAGCCTAAGGAAAATGGTGGCTGCATTATAATCAGCGCCAAGGAAGATGATCAGGATATTGTAATTACGATTTGTGATGATGGTGTCGGTATGGATGTCAAAGGGCGGTGTCCTTTGACGGCATCAGCCCCAGAATGCATTGGCCTGGCTAATGTTCATGAACGTTTGCGAGGACAATACGGCGTAGGATATGGATTGTCCCTTTCGAGTGCCCCTGACAGTGGAACAACAGTAACCTTGCGTATTCCAAAGCGTATGTATGATGAGGGGGAAGAATGTGCTTAGCATTTTAATTGTAGATGATGAAAGTCCGGCGCGTGATGAGCTGAAGTATTTATTGTCCTTGGAAAATGAAGTGGAAATTGTAGGAGAAGCGGATAGTGGAGCGGCAGCGATTGGATTAGCAGCACAATTAAAAGCCAATGTTATTTTTATGGATGTACAGATGCGAGGTATGAATGGTTTAGAAACTGCCGCGATACTCCGTTCCATCGTTCCGGAAACCTTGCTAGTATTTGCGACTGCCTATGATGAATATGCTGTCCAGGCTTTTACAGTAGGCGCAGTAGATTATCTCTTAAAACCTTTTGAAAGAGAACGTGTACATATGACAATCCAGCGCCTAAAAAATTATCATGGCGACGAATGGCGGGCTGCGGTTGGTCGCGTGGATACGGCATTAAATAAATCCAAAATTGTAGTACAAAAGCTTCCTCTAGAAAAAAAGGGGAAAATTATTATGGTACATTACAATGATTTGATTTATGTATATACCCAAAAAGGTATTGTTACAGTAGTTACAATTTATGGTGAATTTAGCTATACAAGTACTTTAACGGAATTAGAGGAACGTTTGGCTCAGACCAATTTGGTGCGTGTGCATAAAAGTTATATTGTAAATATGGATAAGGTAAAAGAGGTTGTACCTTGGTTTAAAGGAACCTATTGGTTAAAAGTTGAAGGCGATGTTGAAATACCCATCAGCAAAAGTCGAGTTAGAGAGATCAAGGATATATTAGGATTAAAATAACAAAGTTAGTGCTATGATCTGATAGAAAGAGCGGCGGGCATCTTTTCTGTCAGACTATTTTTTTGGTATAGTAGATATTTTTATGGTGCATGCTATAGTCAGCGAGGGTGAGATGCAACGATACATTTCGCCGATAGCCAACTTATTTTACATAGGAGAAAGGAGGGATGGTCATGTTATCATCTAAAGAAGTAATGCAATTGGAAGATTTCCTAGGAATGGAGCAGAATTCAGTACAATGCCTAAACCACTTTGCCAGCACCATTCAATGCAAGGAGACAAAACAGCTTTTTCAACAAATGGCACAAAAAAACCAGCAGCATTTCCAAACTCTTAGTAAGCATTTGAGTATGAGTCAAACATTACAATAAAGAATAGGGGTGATATTGTGGCACAAACAGGTCAACAAAACCAACAGCAGCAAGGGCTGAATGGACAAGGCAGCCAATTTGCTGACCAGGACATACTGCAGTTGGCGTTAAATGAAAGCAAACATATTGCTGAATCCATTAATTCATACATTCTAGAAGCTGCCAATGAACAGCTTCGTAAGGATTACATGACTGTTCTTGGGGATGTATATAGTCAACAAAAACAAATCTTTGATGTGATGCAGCAAAAAGGTTTTTACAATGTGGAGAATGCAACTGCTCAGCAGATTAACAAAGCTCAAAGTAAATTTAGCAGTTAAAAACAGCCTTTGCCTGAATGGAAGAGCCTCTGGGAGTATCCCAGAGGCTCTTCCATTCAACTCTTATATAAGATAGGAGATTTTCCTTGACAACAGTTTTTATTATATATTAGAATATAGATAAAACTACTCGATAATTGTTTTCTATAAAAAATAAATTAGAATTGGTGGTGAATATATGGAGGTCTGTATCACTTCTTTACTGAGAGATAAAGGATTTAAGGTTACTCCTCAACGGTTAGCTATCTATAATATGTTATCCTCTACAAAGTCTCACCCTAATGCAGAGATGATTTTTAATGAGCTGCAGGCGATGTACCCAACGATGAGCTTAGCTACTGTTTATAAAACGATGGAAATCCTTAAAGAAATTGGCTTAGTGCAAGTATTAAATGCAGGTGAAGACAGTTTTCGGTATGATGCTGTTATGACGAATCACCCTCATGTGAGATGCACAGAATGCGGTCAAGTCGAAGATGTTCCTGATATTAATATTGAAGCATTTGTCAATGAAGTTTCTCAAGGCACTAAATATCAGATTATGGGACAACAGTTTTATTTTCATGGAATCTGCCCCGCCTGTCAACGTAAAAAGAGCAATTAAAATCCTAATTTGCAAAAAGAGTAAAGACCTGGCGAAGGCCGGGTCTTTTTATATTATGCTGAAATGATTTTCAGCTTAAAGGTATTTAGTGATCAAGTGCGAAATATGTATAAATTATGAGGGGATCATATTCATATATAAAGGAGACTTGAAATTGAATACCTATATTGATCATACGCTTTTAAAACCAGATGCAACGCCTCATGATATTCGTTGCTTATGTAAAGAAGCCGCAGAATATAAATTTGCTGCAGTATGCATTAATCCATGTTATGTAGATCTGGCAGTCAGTTTATTAGCGGGCACAGGTGTGAAGGTAGCTACAGTTATTGGCTTTCCCTTGGGGTCAAATTTATCTATCGTTAAGGCTTTTGAAGCTAAGCAGGCTGTTTTGCATGGCGCTGATGAATTAGATATGGTAATTAATATTGGTGCAGCCAAATTGGGCCTATGGGAGGCTGTATTGTATGATATCCAGCAGGTCATAGCAGAAGGGCAAGGACGTATTGTTAAGGTGATTGTGGAAACCGGGCTGCTAACAGTAGAAGAAAAGGAACAGGTTTGCCGTATTGTTTTAGAAAGTGGCGCTCAGTTTATTAAAACGTCTACAGGATTTGCAGAAGGCGGTGCCACTATTGCAGATATCAGGTTATTTAAGTCCATTATCGGGGATCGAATTGGTATTAAAGCATCAGGCGGAATTCGTACTCCCGAAGAGGCCGCAGCTATGATTACTGCTGGAGCCACGAGGATCGGAACCAGTAAGGGGATTGCAATTGTAAGTTAGTTTACATAAAATACCGATAGAAACTATTTTGAGCCTATGCTATAATGAGCACCTGTAACTCTTAGAAGGAGAGGAGGGTGCCTTATGCGTAAAGTAATAATAGGCGAGGCGAATACCATTATAATGGTTGCTGGACTGCTCTTTATTCTAATGCTGGTTTTTGCTATGCCTGCCAAACCTCGTATGTGGCTTTATCCTCTGGTACGTCAAGCGGTACAGATAAAGGTTAATTATGAAACAAGGGACATGGCAACGTATGAAACTGCGCATTTTAGGATTAAATACGCTCCAGTTGATGCTGACACAGTAAGTATGATAGGACAGGCTGCTGAGGCTGCATATCAGCCAGTCATTGAGACATTGCAGTATGAGCCATCTGGTAAAACATTAATTCTGATTCATTCAAATAAGAACCAGCTGCGTCAGGCCTTTGGCTGGTCTGGCAATGAAAGTGCCATGGGAGTGTATTGGGGGGGAACCATTCAACTGCTGTCACCTCATGTATGGTTAAATGATGGAGAATCTGTGGAAGAATTTATTCATTCAGGTCCGATGGTGCATGAGTATACTCATTTGGTATTTGATCATATAACCAATGGGAATTATCCTCGTTGGTTTACAGAGGGTTTGGCTCAGTATGTGGAATATCGGGCAAATCATTATGAATGGATTACTGCTGATAATGTATTGGATGATAGGATGTACACTATGAAAGAGCTGGAAGACAACTTTGATGAGCTGCCCAATCAGTCCTTGGCATATCGTCAATCACTAGCCGCTGTACGTTATATTGCAGAGGTGTATGGAGAAGATACGCTGCAAGACGTTATTAAGAGCCTAAAATCTGGCGTTAGCTTAGACAAGACTATCAGTAAGAATATAGGCATGGATTATACTGCTTTTGAAAAATCATGGAAGCAGTGGGCTGAAGGTCACATGAATAAAAAAACAGGGAAATAGCAAGCGATCAAGAGTAAGATATCGCTTGCTATTTTTCTATTTCTATAGTTGTAAGTTGATTGTTTATTCTTCGTCGTCGTCTTCCTCGTCTTCGTCTTCGCCTTCGCTTCTGGAAACGCGAATCTGCTCTAATAATTCGATGACCTGCTTATTTTGAATAATGAGGATTTCCTGATTTTTTACGATGGTAGCCAGAGGTAATGAAATCTGATGAATTTCCTCTAATAACATTTTAATCATTTTTTCAGGACTAGCCAATCTGATTCCCCCTATTGTTTAGTCAAATCTTCTTTATAGTATCCTATGTTAAAAGATAGAAAAAGTGACTGTAGATTGTACTTACTTGTCCTTAAATGCTACAATATCCATAGTATTGTTCTGAAGGGAGAAGACTTGATTTTATGAAAATTTATCATGCATGTGATATTCGTGGAATTGCAGGTATCGAATTGACAGAGGAGATCGCATATAAAATTGGCTTGGCAGTAGGTGTTAAATTAGCTGGCAAAAAAGTAGTAGTAGGCGGTGATGTTCGCTTATCCACGCCAATTTTAAAAGATATTTTAATCAAAGCCCTTGTAGGATCAGGCTGCGAAGTCGTTGATATTGGAACAGTGGCCACTCCTGTTTTTTATTATGCACAAAAAGTGCTGCAGGCAATGGGAGGGGTTATGGTGACTGCTTCTCATAATCCTGCTCCTTACAATGGTTTTAAATTGGTGTTTGGTGACCAGCCTGTAACAGAAGAAGATATTCTTGAAATAAAACAAATGGTGGAAAAGGGTGTGAGTGTTGTCGGTGAGGGCACAATCATCCCATTGCCGATTGTAGATGAATATATCGCAGCTACTGCCCTTTTAGCTCAGAAAAGTACATTGCGAGTGGTTGTTGATGCTGGTAATGGAGCTACTTCTCAGATCGCACCTCAATTGTTCAAGCAGTTAGGTTATGATGTAATCGAATTATATTGTCAGCCCGATGGAAATTTTCCAAATCGGTCGCCTAATCCAGCCTTGGCTGAAAATTTGCAGGGACTTGGAGAAAAGGTTCGGGAAAGTGGCGCAAATCTAGGTGTAGCATTTGATGGTGACGGGGATCGAGTGGCTTTTGTTGATGAAAACGGACGTGCCGTTGATAATGATGATATTATTGTACTGATCGCTCAGTATTATCTTGAGAAACAGCCAGGAACGATTATTTATGATGCGAAATGTTCCATGGTCGCACCTGAGGAAATTCGTAAAGCGGGTGGCAGGCCTATCATGGCAAGAGCCGGGCATACCTTCAGTAAAGCTGCGTTTATACAAGAGAAGGCGTTATTTGCCGGGGAAATCAGCGGACATTTTTTCTTTCGTGAGCTGGGCTATGATGATGGCATGTTTGCGGGCCTAAAGGTATGTGAATTTGTTGCTGCTCATGGATCGCTAGCGAAGCTTGTGGACGAAATTCCTAATTATATTCTTACCCCTGATATTCGGATTACGTATAAGGGAACGGATAAAGAAGAGGTTTTAGATGCTGTAGCCGAAAAATTAGCGGTGTATAAACCAAACCGTATTGATGGCGTGAGAATTGAATTCCAAGATGGTTGGGGGATGATTCGTGCCTCTGTTACAGAACCGTTATTTACTTTGCGCTTCGAATCTAAATCAGCCAAACGTTTGCGGGAAATTATTGATACCTTGTTACACGCTCTGCCAGAAAATATAAGAGCGGCGGTAATGAATGCATTACCGCCCCAATATAAAGAAGACTAAGATTTAGGTGGAGCTCTAGCTCCACCTAAATCTTAGTCGTGCTATCCACGTACTTAGTTGCTATAGGTAGTTACTGATTAAATTTTATAAAGAAGGTAGTACCCTGAGAGCAAGTATCAATTTCAATGGTTGCCTTGTGTCTGGCGACAATTCGATAGCAGACAGCTAATCCTAGGCCGGTCCCTTTTTCTTTAGTGGTAAAAAAGGGGGTCCCTAACTTTTCAATTAATTTCGGCGGAATGCCGATACCCTCATCCTGAACGGCTAATATAACCTGACTTTTTTCCATAAACGATTTTATCGTGATACTTCGATGGGGCGGCATAGCATCCAATGCATTATAAACCAGATTGAAAAGAAGCTGACGGATTTCCTTAGAGTCAAGAGGCAAATCCGGTATGGGGTTTAAGTCTAGATGAAGGGTCTTATTGGATATGATCGCATTGGACTGCAGTAAAGGAGCAATGGTCTTTATAATCGTATTTAAATTCTGCATTTCTAATTGGACTTGTTTATTCTTCGCCAAAGATAAAAAATCACTAATAATAGAATTAGCACGATCTAATTCTTCCATCATAAGTTGAAAATAATTTTTAAAATTATGACATTCTTCCTTATGGCTAAGAAATTGTAAAAAACCTCGGACGCTTGTCATTGGGTTTCGTACTTCATGGCCAATTGTGGCGGCCATCTCTCCCACTAGATTTAGCTGATCAAGACGGGTAAGTTCTTGTCGCAGATGTTTGAGCTCTGTAATATCTCTGACAATAACCAGAACACTGTTTTTATCATAAGTCATGATACGCGCCTCCATTGAACAGATCGCATCATTAATGGGCAGCTGGTATTCAATACTTTTGATTTTTCCGGTTTTGATAGCGCATTTTATTTCAGACATAAATTGCTGAGCTTGTTTTATTGGGAGCACTTCTGTTAGGTGTTTGCCGATACGGCTGTTGTGAGGCTTATATAATAAGTTGGGGTTGGTTACATGATAATCTAAATAAATTCCTTCGTTGGAGAGATAAAATAAAAAATCAGGCAGAGATGATAATAGTTTGTGTTTATGAAATTCACTGGCTCGCAGCTCTAACTCTGTTTTTTTTAATTCATCAATATTGCGTAAAGTGCACAAGACCGAAATGACAGAACCATCTAGAGAAAATTCAGGAACAAGACGAGCATGATAGTAAAAGTGATGTGCTTTACTATTTGTAAATTCCGCTTCAAATTTTGCTTGCTGTTTAGTTTTAAATATGGTCTCAACTTGGGATTTCCACAAGCTATAATATTTTCTGGGAAATTTTAATTCAGTGACCGTTTTTCCCAGGCAAGATGTTAATGGTATTTTTATTACGTTAAGAGCAACTTTATTTGCATATAAAAATCGCAAATCTTTATCAAAACGAATAATTGCATCCGGAGAATTCTCTACCAAGGATTTAAACTCACCTTGCCATAAACAAGCATGTGGTTTTGGGATAATGGCAGAATCACTCTTTGACTCATTCATACTATGATGAGGGCAGGAGGGGGTTGGTGCAGAGTTCCACTTTGCAAGCTGCTGGCGCAATGAATTTAGTTCCTCAATCAGCTGTTTTTTGGATTTACGTTGATCTTCCATTATATAGAATCCCTCTTTTATAGAATTAAAGATTAAATCATAAGAACTTTTCTGATATAATACTATATAGTTTTTACTGTAAATTTACAAGTAGTGACGTAAAAATACTCGAACATACATTACATTAAATGTAATTTAAAGGAGAATATATGCAAGTTCATGTTTTAGCGAGTGGCAGTACAGGAAATGCCATTTTTTTAGATTTTAAACACACTAAAATATTGGTGGATGCAGGAATCAGCACCAGGCGTATTAAACAAAGCTTAGCTGCTTTAGGTACGGATATCGAAGAGTTAGATGGGGTATTTATTACACATGAACATAGAGATCATGTCAGCGGTTTGCCGACTATGACTAAAAAGTATAATTTGCCTGTATATGCCAGTCCCTATACTTGGAGTGCGATGTACTGCCGTAATATTATACCGGATCTTTGCTGTCAGAATTTATCGGAGAAGGTTACTATTGGACAAGTCAGAGTGGAACCATTTCGTATTTCTCATGATGCAGCAGATCCAGTCGGCTTCCGTTTTTATAATGGAAGCAGTAAATGTAGTGTGGTTACTGATATTGGCTTTGTTACTGATACAGTAATAGAGGCAATTGCATTAAGTGATGTACTAGTTTTAGAATGTAATCATGATCTAGATATGTTGGAAAATGGGGCATATCCTTGGCATTTGAAGCGCCGTATCAAGAGCAATCGCGGTCATTTATCCAACGTAGATGCTGCGTGGACATTAGCGCGGCTAAAAAGAAAGCCGACAATGCAAGTTTTTTTAGCTCATATGAGTAAGGAAAATAATAATCCTGAATTGGCAAAAAGTACCGTAAGTGCTATATTAGAAGGGCAGGGTTTAAAAATTGGTTCAGAAATTGAATTGCATATAACCTATCCTGATCGTACAGTGAGTAGTAACTTCTAAGGAGGCAGGATGATGAAGCGAAAAATTGGGCAGGTATTTTTAATTGCGGTTATCGGAGCGCTGATTGGCGGCAGCTTGGTCTTAGGTTATGGGGGCAGGTTTTTATCGAAATCCACACCGAAAAATATGACGCCGATACAAGGCTTATTGCAGGAACCTGCAGCGCAAGCTCAAGTGTCTGACGCACGCAATACGCCATTGGTGAGAGCCGCCCAGACCGTTGGTCCAGCAGTTGTGGGGATTACAAATAAGGCCTATGCCCGAAACTCTTTTAATCGTAAAGAACTTGTAGAGCAAGGTGTAGGTTCAGGAGTCATTTTTGATGGGAATGGATATATTGCCACGAATAATCATGTTGTAGAAAATGCTCAGGAAATTACAGTATCTCTAGCAGATGGGCGGGTGCTTGCTGGGAGAGTATTAGGTGCTGATCCTGCTACTGACCTGGCCGTCGTAAAAGTAGATGCCACAGGTTTACCCTCAGCTGTTCTTGGGG
>CAMKSY010000109.1 GCA_946415545.1 uncultured Pelosinus sp.
AATTGTAAATAAAACATAGATAAGAATTTTACTGATAATAAACAAAGAACTAAATGAATGGGGGTAAGTAGATGAGTCATGATAGTTCTGAAAAAAATTCGAATAAAAGTTTTGGAGCTGAGACGTCCAATAGCAGCTTTAGCAGCAGTTTTGGAATAGAGCTTTTAAATAATAGTGTGAATGGCGGTTTTGGAGTAGAGAACCCTGGCAGTGACTATAAGTCAGGTCTAGGCAAGGAAATTGCGATAGAATCAGTTGGAAGTATGTTGGATATGAATACTGACACTAAAGAGGGGATTGCAGGAGGAGCTGTTTATCTAGGAAATGTGAATCGTTATTTTGTACATGATTCAATAGAAGATGTCTGTGATACCCGTGAGGTTGGCAATGTTCAAAGTTGGTTTGAACGTGGAAGTATCGTTGGATCGATAGTGAAAGCCGCCACTGATTTATATAATAAATATGTATCATCAGAAATGAAAAGTGTGGAGAAAGTGATTACTGATATCGATAATAAGATCGTAGCAAAAATTGAAGAAATCTCATCGGGAGGCTGGGATAGTCCCTACAGAAATATTCAGCTAGATGGTTGTATCAAAGGAGACATAGCAGAGTCTGATCAAAGCAATCTGCTTTACCGAAATAATGAGGGGAATGAAATTCAACTTGATAGCTCCGCAGGGGAGGCTCTTAAAACAGGAGAGATGACGAAACAGGGTGATTGAAAACCTGGAAGGTACTAAAATGATTCTTTGGTAAAGATAATTCTAAAATCAGAATTTTGAGTTTCTTGCATTAGGCAGTTTATAAGTTGCATTTTTACATTCTCGTTAATTTTGATATCTGCATAAGGTGGTTCCCAATACTTCATGGTATCGCTAAATGCGATGAATCCGTCTGTAAGCATTTTTCCTTGAATGATGGTTTCTTTATCAGCGATCTCTACTTTAAGATACGATGTTGTTGCTGTTATTTTCATAGTATCACCTCATGAATTAATGTTATAGTTGGAGATTATTGCTATGATAATTAAAAATTTCCAATTTTGGTGTTCTATTGTTATAATATAAGAAAAATATGACAGATTTATGACAAGCTTCTGAGCATTATCATATCGTCTTTAGGATAGATTGCCGTCTTTCAGTATTGTACTGGGAGCGGCAATTTTTTTGTTATACCAAATGAAGTATTACTTTAGTCCTCTTGTTGGTTGAAAGCCTTGCCAGGATACTCAATATGTGACAAAATCTATACGTATAGTTACTTATTTTACTAAAACTTCTAAAATAAGTGAGAATATGACTTGGAAATAGGATAGGTTGGAGCTCGAGGAAAGGAGTAGCTATGGAAGAAAAAATAACTATTGAAAAAGAAGATTTAGCATATAAGAGCACCGGGAAGATTTGTTTAGCAGTAGTAGCAAAAGGCTTTGGAATGCCAATTGACGAAGAAAAAATGACACAAGAGTATGGGATTGGCGATGATCTCTTTGAGCCAAAGGACTTAATAAAAGCTGCAAAAAAGATAAATTTGAAGGCAAGGCTAGTAAAAGTAGGAAAAAAGGGAATTTCCGCCATTGTAGCTCCTGCAATTGGAATTATGAACAACGGAGATTATGTAGTCATCGGGGAAAATAATGCAAAGAAAATAGCATTATTTTCTCCACGGCATGGACATTCCATCGTAATGCCCTTAGAAGAATTTCTCCTTAGATGGACAGGCCAGGCTATTCTATGTAAACGCTCCTTTACTCTAAAGGACATCAGCAGACAATTTAATTTAATTTGGTTTATACCTGTTGTAGTTCGATATAAGCGTTACTTCATAGAGATTTTGGGGGCTGCATTCTTTTTTCAATTATTTGGACTAGTAGTACCCTTATGCACACAGGTAATCATTGACAAAGTAATAATTAATCATGGAACGGTCACTTTAAATATACTCGTTGCAGGGATGGTGGCTGTAGTCCTATTTCAGACCATAATGAACCTGATACGAACATATTTATTTACCCATACAACAAATAAAATAGATGTAATCTTAGGTACTAGAATGTTCCGTCTTTTGATGCATCTGCCTATACAATTTTTTGAGAAAAGGAGAGTTGGAGATACTCTGATGAGAGTATCTGCTTTAAATAATATTCGCGAATTTTTAACGGGCACCGCTATGACGGTGCTGATTGATTTAGCCTTTTCCGCTGTGTTCTTTGCTGTAATGTTCTATTATAGTGCACCTTTAACGTTGATCGCTATTGCTGCCATCCCTATACAATTGGCGATTAATATAGTAGGAACGCCGATGTATCAGAAAAGACTGCAGGATTCCTGGAATGCCAGTGCAGAAAACAATGCGTTTGTTGTTGAAGCGATAACAGGTATTCATACTGTAAAGTCTTTGGCAGTGGAGCCGCAATTTAATTTTAAATGGGAGAGATTATTAGCCAAAAGCGTTAGTGCTAATCTAGATAAAGCACAGTTTAGTGTTATATTAAATAATGGAGGAAGCCTAACCCAAAAACTAGTTGCCTACTTACTGATCTGGTTTGGTGGATTTATGGTAATTGATGGAGCAGTAACAATTGGTCAGTTTATTGCTTTCCAAATGATGGCCAATCAAGCTGGCGCACCTTTACTGCGTTTAGTAGGAATGTGGCAATCTTTTCAGCAGACAAAGCTGGCTGTTACAAGAATTGGAGATATATTAAATGCAGTACCAGAACCAACTTGTTTGCCAGATGCAATTCGATTATCAAAAATTAAAGGCGAAATAAAACTTGAGAATATAGCCTTTAGGTACTACATTGAAAATGATGAAGTGTTGCAAAACATCAATCTACATATAAAGCCAGGAATGAAGATCGGTATCGTAGGACGATCGGGCTCTGGAAAAAGCACGTTAACCAAAGTCATTCAACGATTATACATTCCAGAAGCTGGCCGGGTTTTGATTGATGGGGTAGATATAGCCCACATTGATCCAGTTTGGTTAAGACAGCAAATTGGTGTGGTGCTGCAAGATAATTATCTGTTTAATGGCAGTGTACGGGACAATATAGCTCTTGCCCGTCAGGGTGCAAGTATGGAAGAGATCAATCAGACTGCAAAACTCGCGGGTGCTCACGACTTTATTCTCGAACTTCCTGAAGGATATGATACGATTGTTGGAGAACGGGGTGCTACATTATCTGGTGGTCAGCGCCAGCGAATTGCAATTGCCAGGGCATTGATTTCCAATCCTAAGATTCTAATATTTGATGAAGCTACCAGCGCATTAGATTATCAATCCGAGAGGATCATCATGGGAAATCTTGCACAGATCGCAGATGGACGTACGATGATCATCGTTGCTCACCGTCTGGCAAATGTCAAAGAGTGTGATGCAATTATTGTCATGGAGAAAGGGAAAATTATAGAACAAGGGACACATGACAAACTGATAAAGAACAAAGGCATATATTATAATCTCTATCAACAGCAAGGAGACTGCCATGCTTAATAAAATGTACGGATATGTGAAGAATAAGGAAGAATTGAAGAATCTTCCGGAAAAGATAAAAGATTTCTATGAAAGAGTAAAAATTAAGAATGTCGAACGATTTAAAAGTAAAGAAGCTGAATTCCTACCTGCAGCTTTAGAAATCGTTGAATCACCCCCATCCTATGGTAGCAGAACGGTGTTATGGACATTTTTCATCCTAGCAATTGTTGGATTGCTGTGGGTGACATTTGGCAGTGTAAACGAAGTTGCAATAGCTCCAGGAAAAATTATTCCTAATGGCTATGTTAGAGTGCTTCAAGCGGAAGATAAAGGGATCGTTAAAAAGATTCATGTTGTGGATGGACAAAAAGTCCAAAAAGGAGATTTATTATTAGAATTAGATACTACATATTCTGCAGATGAGTTAGCTAAGGCGAAAAGAGAAGCCATTCATGCCCAGCTTGAAGTAGAACGACTGGCCGCTGAAAAAGAAAATCGATCCTTCCTGCCTCATGCAATACTTGAAGCAGATGATAGCGATATACAAGCGCAAATCAATCTCTATAACAGCCGTAATTTTGCATATCAGACAAGATTGGAAGAGGCTCGGCATATGGTGCAGCAATATCAGCAAAATCTGCAAAGTGCTCAAGTGGAGAAGAATAAACTAACAAAGCTGTATCAGCTTGCCAAAGAAAGAGAAAGTACACTAGAGCAGCTAGTAAATGAAAATGCGATATCAAAAATTACCTTGATAGACCAACAAAGTAAGCGAGAAGAAGTTGAGCAGAATTTAGCAGAACAAGAATCGATAATCAAAGCACAAGAATCCTTATTATCAAAAAGCCAGGCCTCTTTAGCACGGGTTGTAGCAGAAAAAAATGTAGACATTGATACAAAGCTGATTGAGGGACGACAAAAACTTTTTTATTGCAATGAGGCATTGAAAAGAGCAGAAGAAAAGAATCGTTTAGCAGCCATTGTGGCACCAGATGACGGATATATAAGTAATTTAGCAGTGCATACAATTGGGGGAATTGTGACGCCTGCTCAAGTATTGCTGGAGGTAGTGCCTGATAAAGTCAACTTAGAAGTTGAGGCTTGGGTGGCAAATAAAGATATTGGATTTATACAGAAGGGACAATCTGCTGAAGTAAAGATAGAAGCCTTTAATTTCCAAAAATATGGTACGATTCCTGCTGTTGTTGCTTCGATCAGCCCGAATGCAGTAGAAGATAGGGAAAAGGGTAATGTATATCGAGTTATTTTGCAGATGGATAGAGACCATGTGGTTGTGAACAACCAAGAAAGACGTTTCAATAGTGGTATGGTGGTCAATGCTGAAATTAAAACGCGGCAAAAGCAAATCTATGAATTTTTCTTAGAGCCCTTTAAAAAATACCAGAGCGAATCTTTGAGAGAGAGATAAGATATGGCTAAACAAAATATGCAAGAAGAAGTGAAAGTACAAGATACTATTTTTGTTGATTCAGCATTAAAATGCTTACTCATGATAGCCCAAATGATTGGCATTGCAGCCGATGAAAAACAAATACGTCGTGCTCACATCATAGGCAGTGAAGGAATGGATTTAACAACTCTCATCCGAACAGCAAAAGAAATGGGGTTAAAAGCTCATTTTACGGATTACAGTAATAAAAAAGGTAAAGCATCATTCCCCTTGCCTGCTATTGGAATGCTAAAAAATGGCTGCTACATCATCATACTGAATCGAGATCGTGAAAATACAATTGTTTTTGATCCATATAAAAACCATCCAGTAAGCATTAGCGAGAGTGTTTTCTTAGAACAATGGAGTGGTAAAATCATTCTGATTGCGAAGCAGCCTAGCTATATTGAAAAAGACGAGCCTAAATTTGGATTAGCCTGGTTTCTTCCGATCATTATGCGGTATAAAAAAGCCTTTGGCAAAATACTGCTGCTTTCATTAGTGCTTCAGCTATTTGGACTTGTGAGCCCTTTATTTACCCAAGTAATTATTAATAAGGTTTTAGTACATCATGGCCTGAGTACCTTAAATATATTTATTGTAGGTATGATCATCCTTTGCATTTTTGAAGCATGGATAAATGGGTTAAGAAGCTGCATACTGAATCACCACGTAAGTAAAATCGATGTTACGCTTAGTACCAGAATCTTTCATCATGTTATGGCATTGCCAATACGATTCTTTGAAAAATATAAAGTTGGTGAGATTGTATCACGGATTCGAGAGTTGGATACGATACGGGGATTCATTGTCGGATCTGCTTTTACTGCGGTTCTCGACAGTGTATTTTCAGTAATTTATCTTGCCATCATGTTTACGTATAGCGGTTATCTTACCGGAATAACATTAGTAGCTTTAGGGCTTTATATCATTCTTAATTTAATTTTGACCCCTTTGTTTCGAAGGAAATTAAAAGAGAAATTTAAGCTTGAGACTGCAAACCAAACCTTTATGATAGAAGCCATTACGGGAATCCAAACTGTAAAATCCTTGGCCGTAGAAAAATATTTCATTCAAAAGTGGGATGAAATGTTATCGAGATATATTAAATCAGTTTTTGTCACTGCGAATATAAACAATATTGGTCATAATGCTGCAGCGTTAATTCAGCAGCTTTGCATGATTAGCATACTGTGGGTTGGCATCAATCAAGTCATGGAGAATCGGCTAACGGTTGGAGAATTGATTGCTTTTCAGATGTATTCCAGTTTTGTAGTTTCTCCGGTACTGCGATTAGTTGATCTTTGGCAGAACGTCCAACAAACAAGAGTATCGATCAATCAGCTTGATGATATGATGAGTGAGAAATCAGAACCTGTTTTTGATCCAAATCGAACTACACTATCAACGATTCGTGGAGAAATTATATTAGATCGAGTCACTTTCCGGTACCGGGAGGATACAAATGAGATACTTAGCCAAATCAACCTGAAAATAGAAGCTGGTGCCAGTATTGGTATTGTTGGTCGATCGGGATCAGGTAAAAGTACTTTGACAAAAATCATCCAAAGGCTGTATGTACCAGAAACAGGTAGAATACTAATTGATGGTGTGGATATGGCTCAAGTGGAACCTGCTTGGCTGAGAAGACAGGTAGGTGTGGTGCTGCAAGAAACCTATCTGTTCAATGGGAGTATTAAAGATAACATTGCATTAGCAAAATTAGATGCAAGTATGGAAGAGATACAAAAGGTGGCGCAGATTGCAGGAGTAGATCAATTTGCCAATGAACTGCCCAATGGCTATAACACGATTGTGGGAGAACGAGGCGCTACCCTGTCAGGAGGGCAAAAACAACGCATTGCCATTGCCCGGGCATTACTTACAGATCCTAGAATTCTAATTTTTGATGAGGCTACCAGCGCATTAGACAATGAATCAGAAAATAGTATAAAAGCAAATCTTAGACAGATGGCAGCAGGACGAACATTCATCATGATTGCACATCGACTAACGACAATACGTGACTGTGATACCATTATTGTAATAGAGCAGGGAAAGATCGTTGAACAAGGATCGCACGTTGAATTGCTGGCTCAAAAAGGCAGTTATTACGAATTGCATAGGCTGCAGGAAACTGAGAGTAAAAATGTGAGTTGAAAGAACAGTATCATCCCAGATAGTAGACTGAAGTAGAAAGCACTTAGAGCAAACAATATTGATCGATAAACTTAGTAAAGAATAAAATGCGATAGATAAGAAGTAGAATATTTATTGATTAAGAGTTACAATAAAAGCTGATATGAATTTTCATATCAGCTTTTATTGTAAAACCAATCGTTATTAAAAAAACGGTATGTAAAAGGAGAGATACACAAATGAGTAAAATGGAAGAGATGTCAGTAAATGCAATTCGAATTCTTGCTGCAGATTCTGTGCAAAAAGCAAATTCCGGTCATCCTGGGCTGCCCCTTGGCTGCGCAGCGATGGCTTATGAATTATGGGCAAATCACATGAAACACAATCCTAAAAATCCGAACTGGGTAAATCGAGATCGATTTGTTTTGTCAGCCGGTCATGGTTCTGCATTACTTTATTCGCTATTACATTTATTTGGTTATGGTAATTTGTCAATTGAAGATTTAGCGAAATTTAGGCAAGAGGATTCGCTGACTCCAGGCCATCCAGAATATGGTCATACTGTAGGTGTAGAAGCTACAACCGGACCACTTGGCGCTGGTATGGGTATGTCCGTAGGTATGGCAATGGCAGAAGCCCATCTTTCTTCTATATTTAATAAAGAGGGATATCCTATTGTAGATCATTTTACCTATGTACTAGGCGGCGATGGATGTATGATGGAAGGAATCACCTCAGAAGTACTTTCATTGGCAGGGACCTTAGGTCTCAGTAAGCTGATTGTATTTTATGACAGCAACAACATCACCATAGAAGGAAGCACGGACATTGCCTTCACAGAAGATGTAGAAAAAAGAATGCAGGCATTTGGTTTTCAGACGATCATAGTAGAGGATGGAAATGATCTCAAAGAAATTGGAAAGGCAATCCAAGAGGCAAAAGCCGAAACCAGTAAACCTTCATTTATCATAGTAAAAACCCAGATCGGCTATGGCTGCCCGGCAAAACAATGCCAAGCTAGTGCGCATGGCGAACCCCTAGGTGTAGAAAATGTTGCAGCTATGAAAGAAAATCTCGGATGGGAAAAACAAGACGCATTTTATGTTCCTGATGCGGTATACGACCATTACAAAAAGATTGCAGAAGAAAAGGCAGAGGATGAAAAAACTTGGAATCATCTGTTCTTGGCCTATTGCGAAAAATATCCTGAGATGAAAACCCTCTGGCAGCAATATTTCAATACGAAGCCATTAACAGACCTTCTTGACAAAGACGAGTTTTGGGCTTACACTGACAAACCAGAAGCAACACGAAACCTGTCTGGAGTTATGATCAACCGCATTAAACATATATTGCCAAACTTTATCGGAGGCAGTGCCGATCTTGCCCCCTCCAATAAAACCTATATGAAAGATGCCGGAGATTTCTCAAAAACGGATTATAGCGGCAAGAATATTCACTATGGTGTAAGAGAACTTGGAATGGCGGCAATTAGTAATGGCCTTGCTTTACATGGAGGGCTGAAAACATTTGTTGGGACTTTCTTTGTTTTTAGTGACTATGTAAAACCAATGGCAAGATTGGCATCGTTGATGGAACTTCCTGTTACATATGTTTTGACCCATGACAGCATCGGTGTTGGTGAGGATGGTCCCACCCATGAACCAATTGAACAATTAGCCATGCTAAGAGCAATGCCGAACTTTACCGTGTTCAGACCGGCAGATGCAACGGAAACATGTGCCGCATGGTACTATGCCATTACATCGGCAAAAACGCCAACCGCTTTGGTGTTATCACGACAAAATCTGCCACAATTAAAAGGATCAAGCAAAGACGCATTAAAAG
Source organism: uncultured Pelosinus sp. (assembly GCA_946415545.1). Lineage (GTDB taxonomy): Bacteria > Bacillota > Negativicutes > DSM-13327 > DSM-13327 > Pelosinus. The sequence goes on from CAMKSY010000109.1 coordinate 8,918, forward strand.
GTGGATATATTCTAGCCGATTCCAATAAAGCAATACCAGATGGAATTATTATAGCTAGTGGATCAGAAGTAGAATTAGCAGTGAATGCCAAAGTAGAATTAGCGAAAGAAAATATTGACGTAAGAGTTGTAAGTATGCCTTCTATCGATGTTTTTGAAGAGCAGTCAGACGAATATAAGGAAAGCGTGCTGCCTAAAGCCGTGAGAGGGAGAGTGGCAGTGGAAGCTGCCAGCGATTTTGGCTGGGGCAGGTACGTTGGATTTGATGGTGCCTATGTAACCATGAAAGGTTTTGGAGCATCAGCGCCAGCAAAAACATTATTTAATAAATTTGGTTTCACCACAGAAAATGTTGTCGCGGTAACTAAGAAGGTATTGAAAAGCAGCTAGTATAAGCCAAAATTGAAACTGTATGTTTAATAAAGGAGATCAGATTCATGAAGAAAATAGGAGTGTTGACCAGCGGCGGGGATGCCCCAGGTATGAATGCAGCCATTCGAGCGATCGTAAGAACCGGCATTTACCACGGACTTAAAGTCGTTGGTATCCAAAGAGGTTATACAGGTCTCTTACATGGTGAAATAAAAGAAATGCATATAGCATCAGTCGGTGATATCATTCACCGGGGAGGAACGATTCTTAAAACTTCCAGATGTGAAGAAATGAGAACAGAAGCTGGTATCAATAAGGCAATCCGAATAGTAGAGGAACATGAAATTGACGGCCTCATCGTCATTGGCGGAGATGGTTCTTTTCAAGGAGTCAATAGGCTTGGCCGTGGCAATATCAAGGTGATGGGAATTCCCGGTACCATTGATAATGATTTAGCATACACCGATTATACAATTGGCTTTGATACGGCAGTTAATACGGTGCTAGATTCCATCAGCAAAATAAGAGATACATCCATGTCTCATGAGAAAGTAACCATTATCGAAGTGATGGGAAGGCATTGCGGGGATATCGCTCTTTACGCAGGACTTGCCGGAGGGGCGGAAAGTATCTTAGTTCCTGAAGAACAATACGAAGTGAAGAAGATTTGTGAGAAAATGCTGCAAGGCAGGAAGCGCGGAAAAGCGCATAATATTATTATGTTGGCTGAAGGCAGAGGTTCTGCGGCAGAATTACAAAAAGAAATATTGAATACTACTGGTATCGACTCAAGGGTAACGGTACTCGGATATCTTCAGAGAGGCGGAGTGCCCACCGCCGTTGATCGGATACTAGCAAGCAAGATGGGAGCTATGGCTGTCAATCTATTGCTTGAGGGAAAATCCAATCGTGCCATTGGCATAAGAGACAATCACTTGATAGATATAGATATTCTTGAAGCACTTCAGAAAAGAAAAGTATTTGATCAGGAAATGTACAATTTATCTCAAATCCTGTCCATCTAACAGGACAATAAGGGTAAGGTGAGAAGATGAAAAAAATTGAAGTAATAAGCGGCGAGAATATCCAAGCAGCACTAGGAAGTTCAAAGCGTCAATACCTGTTGGGTGAATTAGCTCTGCCTCAACAACTGGAATATTTACGAGATCCCCATGTGGAAGCCGGCATTACAGAATATACAGAGTATACGATTGAGAAACCACACTATCATACAACAACAACTGAGTATATTTACGTATTAGCAGGGGAAAGCAAGTATATCAACGTAAACACTCTGGAAGAAACCTTCGTTAAACAAGGAGATTTTTACTTAATTCATCAAGGAATTACCTATGCCCAAAAATCAAAAGCAGGGCTTAAATTATTGTTTTTTAAATATCCTTCGGGCAATGATAAAGTTACCGTTGAAGTGGATGGGAGCTTAGATGACTGGTATCGCAGCTTTTAGCCCATAGTACTACGGCCGCTTACAATAATAACCAAACGACCTGCAAGTTCTCTGTTGAGTTCTTGCAGGTCGTTTGGTTTTGTATTTCTCTAGAGGAAATTCCTTATTCGGGAAATGCGTATTTATACTGCAAAGTATAATTGGGCAGGGATTTGCTGAATGCTCGCGAATTGCAATATATGGACAAAATTAGTGCTATATCGAAGACCTTTGTGTGATATCGTCTCACCTGTTATTAATGCTGGTTCTAGGATTGAGAAACTAAGAGAACCAATGCCGACAGAAAAATTTAGAGAAGCGCATCCTCACACTTATGAACGCCTTAAGCAAAAACCGCAGTTTCTTTTTATGCGTGCAAGAAAAGAGTAGATCTGCTGCTAAATCTCGACCTTTGAAAATTTCAAATAAAAATTACTAGGAGATGATCATCATGATAAAAAAATATTTGCTAGGTATTACTTTCTTGCTTGTCACCTTTTTCTCAATAAACTGCGTATCAAGTCAGCAAGCCCCATATCAGATTACTTCCCAGCCGCTCATTGCTAAAGATGGGGAAATCATAGCAGCAGAGGAAAGAGAAATGATTCGAGCATTGGTACCTTTTCTTACTGCTATAACCAATAAAGATGCTAAAACAATTAAAGAACTCAACCCAGGCTTGCGGCAGTTGTCTGATGAACAGTTACTGGCCAATTTTGTCTCTGTGAAAAGCTATACGCTGCAAGGAGTGGAAAATGTGTCTT
>CAMKSY010000110.1 GCA_946415545.1 uncultured Pelosinus sp.
GGCTAATGCGACTACCGTACCATTCATTCCCAGAACTCTTCCTCGCTCTTTGCCAGGAAATGTTATACTTATAATAGCAGGAGCATTTGACATTAACATGGATGCGCCAGCCCCCTGCAGAACTCTTGAAGCCACCAAATACCAGATTGTGCTAGATAAGCTGCACAGTAGGGATCCGATTGTAAAAATCGTAAATCCTAATAAATAAATCTTACGCCGACCATACATATCACCAATCTTACCAAACAAAGGCAGCAAGCTTGAAACAATTAATAAATATGCCGTTACCACCCATTGCACATCAGTTAATTCTACACCAAAATTAGTGGCAATTAACGGTAGAGCAACATTTACAATGCTTGAATCCAGAACTGCCATAAATGTCCCCATTACAGTAACAACAAAGATCAGCCAGCGATAATAGGGTAAATTCTTCAATTGATCTTGCATTCTTTAGCCTCCATAAAAATTAAGCACCAATTCTTATTACTATATACAAAAATAGCAAGGCTCATCCCCTGCTATTCTTTGTATATCATTCATATCACATTTAATTCATAGGAGGATGCTTAATTCCGTCCGCACTCTTCATCAATTAACTGTGTATATGCAGTTTGCAATTTACGCGTAATTGGACCAACGACTCCGCCATTAACCAGTTTTCCATCAATCGAATTTATGGGCATTATTTCAGTACTAGTCCCTGACAAAAAGGCTTCTGATGCACCTTTTACAAAGGATACATCAAATGTTTTTTCCAAAATGGTCAAATCCAGCTCTTTCGCTAGTCTTTCTAATAAAATGGTACGAGTTATACCTTTTAAAATTAAATTTGTTGCTGGATGCGTCCAAATCACGCCATCCTTCACTACAAAAAAGTTGCTGCTCGTCCCTTCTGTTACAATGCCATCTCTTACCATTACCGCTTCATAACAGCCAGCTTCTTTTGCCTGCTGCTTCCCTAATACATTACTCAATAAGTTTAAGGACTTTATGTCACAGCGCAGCCAGCGTTCATCAGGTATCAATATGATTTTTACACCATTATCCCGCATTTCCTGCTTAACTGGTCCGCTAGGTCGAATAGACATCGTCAAGCATGGCACTACTTGTTCAGGAAAAGGATGTACTCGAGGAGCAGCTCCCCGCGTGATCTGCAAGTAAATGGCTCCTTCTGTTATACCACTTTCTTTTATCAAAGCCTCATGAAATTGAACTAACTCTTCAAAGGTATAAGTTGCAGGAATACGAATGGCCCGCAAAGACTTGTACAGGCGATCTAAATGCGGCCTTAATGCAAAGCATTTGCCATTGTATACTTTGGTAACTTCATAGACTCCATCACCAAATTGATGTCCTCGATCTTCCATTGTAACAACATTCTCATTCATATCTACCAATCTACCATTTATTAATCCTAGTTCTCTCATTACTAAATCCCCCTAAAAAATTTTATATGCTTAAGACTTTCATATTCCTGCTTTATAGCAAACAAGCAGGAATATGGTATCTGCATTTCGAATAAGATAATTTTACATAAATCTAAATAGAAAGGAACTTTACCATGTCTCAGAAAAAAGTAATCGCAATTGAATATATTCGAGGCATATCTATGCTTGGAGTAATTGGCATCCATACTGGAGCCTACTCCTTAAGTAATCCCAACGTCAATATCCATTTATTTGCTTTATTGGAGATTCTCACACGTTTTAGTGTTCCCATCTTTTTCTTTGCTTCAGCCTTTGGCTTATTTTTTACACAAAACCTTACGGCTAAATTCAACTACAAAGACTTTTTCGTCAGACGATTGCGCACTGTTTTAATCCCCTATCTCGTATGGTCTATTATATATATGATTCATTATACCTTTGTAAGTGGCGATAGTACCATATGGTACCCTCCCCTTCTCTATGAATTTGCTTTCTTTGGACTTGCTTCTTATCAGCTTTACTTTCTAATTATTTTATTATGGTTTTATGCTCTCATGCCCTTGTGGCGAATTGTTGTATCCTACATCATTCAGAATCCTATCCGCAATCTGAGTATCATTTTATTATTACAGATATTCTTTAACTATTATTCCAGCTATATACTGCATGCCGATTTCAGTAACCACTATATCAATAAATTAATTTATCATCGTTTAAGTTATTGGATTTTCCACTATCTATTTATCTTTTTATTAGGAGCTGTATGTGCTGTAAAGTATGAACACTTCAAAGAATTGATCAAAAATCATCAAGCCGCTGTCACGAACTTTTTTTATCTTACTCTAGCAGGAATCTTATCTCACTATTATTATTTGCTATATAGGCTGCATTACACACCCGAATCTGCAGTCAATACCGTCCACCAGCTTAGTCCGATTGGAGTACTATATACCTTATCCACAACATTATTCTTGTTCATGATATTCAGCAAAGAACAGCTTCCCCATGGAATCCAGAGTACCCTTTCTAGGTTTGGCGAACATTCCTATGCAGTTTATCTTGTCCATCCTTTGGTCATGTATTATCTCATCAATTATATCGCTGGACAAAATCTTATGATGACCGCTCTTGTCACCATTGCATTTTATCTAGCATCGACCTTTATCAGTCTCGCTTTTTCTCTCATTGTAAGACGAGTAAGTATCCTACTGCCAATTATCAGTATCTTATTAACAGGCAGTAAATCATCAAAGCCAAAATCCGGTGTATAATTAATTATACCCGGATTTTGTGCTTATTACATTTTAAATCGCATTCTCTCACTATCAGTAAATAAAATAGGCTCAGTAAGCACATTCGTATAAGGCAGATTTTTTTTTACTTTCCGTTTATCCTTTAGCCAAAAAAGTAATAACATTTGGCAATATTTCTTTATTGATTTATGATTTACTGCCATAGCAGGGTTCTCTACCCAGCACTTAAAAATATCTACAATGGTTTGTCCTGAAGAACCAACTAACTCTTGTTTAGCAGCAAAAGAAATAATAATCAGGGATTCTTTAACCACCGCAAACAGCATCTTATGTTTATATTCATCAATACACTGAACAAATCTCAGTTCAGACCATAATAGCACCCTTCCCACTTCCAGCATAGGATGAAATACCGTGAAAGCTCCTAAAATCCCATGACGGGAAACACTTAATTTTATTACTCTTCCCGCAACCTCTACTACCTTTATCCACTGACAGTAATCCTGTCTTAAGATAGCGATGGAAAACAAAAATTTTAAAATATTTCCAGCTAACAAATTATTCGGATTTAGGCAAGAAGAAGCTGCAAGATTACCCCATTCTTCATATAATAATTCCAACTGACTATCGAGTACCTTTGATTGAATTAAAACATCTGTAAATTCCTCTATCATCACAAACAATGCCATGTTATTGATTCCAACAATGCGATGAAGCCAAGCTGTTAACATATTTATCAGCTCTTTTGCAGCGTCTTCGTTAAGCCGGTTTGTAGTAAACCAAGCGGATAAGCGTATACTGATTTCTCTAAATAGAGCAATATCACGGCGCCGCAAGCTTAAAACACCTATTGCTTTAAAGGATGTAAGTGCTGCACTTATAATTTTTTCATCTTTTACTGCATGGCCCTTGTCCATAATTAAAAAGATGCATTCTGTTATTTTTGCAACTAAAAAATTGTGTCTTTGCTTTAACGCTATAACACCGATTAATGTTAATTGCTCTGCTACACCAGGAATACATTCAGGTGATAGCTGACGAATCAGTGGTCTAAACGCATCCAAGATAAAGCTGACCATATCGGGCTGCTTCTCATTCAATGCTGCTACACTAATAGCCATTAACCGTACTGCTTCGTCCTGCCGCATGATTCCATAGCCGAAAGCCAGCTTGAGTAAATCAATTGCTTGATAAGCCATAGCAGTATCATGACTAGCGATACTTTTATGTAAAAGTACATACACTTGTTTCAACAAACGTTGCCCTGCTTTTTGATCTCTATGGGAGCTGCGAATCAATGAATTCAAACGAAATGTTAAAATCTTAAATTTCCAATTACATTTTCGATAATAATAACGAACGATTAGTATCGTTAAAACACTGCTTATCGATGCCACCCAGAACAATAGCAACACCCTCCGCTCATCTTTAGATTCGTAAAGTACCATAAGGCTCTCCGCCTTAAGCAAGAGCCTTAAAAGCTATAGCAGCAACAAAGTTTAAAAGAATCATATTACTTTCTATCTAGCGTTAATTTCTCCCTGATAAATGAGCCCTCTTGCTCCATCAACAGTAACCAGCATTCCATCCTGCAAACGTTCCACTGCACCGTCTACCCCGATTATCGTTGGTATTCCAACGCTAATTCCAACAATAGCAGCATTAGAAGTCAATCCACCTTCCTCTGCAATAATGGCGGCCGCCTTAGATGCATAAACTGCCGTTTCTTCATCGATGCCAGTTACAACTAAAATATCCCCCGGATGAAACTTGCTTTTAACGTCTCTAAAGGAATGGGCAACACAAATTTTCCCAGATACCGATCGCTGACCAATTCCAACTCCTCGTAATAAGATTTTTCCTACAACATGAACACGAATCATATTAGTTGTACCAGACATTCCAGCAGGTACACCAGCAGTCACGACGACCAAATCGCCTTCATTAACTAAACCTTGTTCCACGGATTTAGCGGTAGCATTTTGTACCATTTCATCTGAATTTTTGGTAGTTACGCCTAAAATAGGTTGAACTCCCCAAAATAGCATCATACGCCGTAAGGTTTTATCATGGGGCGTAACTGCAATAATGTTGGCTTGAGGACGATATTTCGAGATCATACGAGCCGTATGCCCATGTTCTGTTGCTGTGATAACCGCAGCAGCATTTAATTCATAAGCAATCTGTACCGTGGCATGGCTAATCGCGTCTGTAGTTGTATTTTTCAATGTCATACCTTTTGAAAGTAATAGTGTATTATATTTCAAAGACTCTTCCGTACGCATGGCAATCCTCACCATTGTTTGCAGAGTCTCAACGGGATAACATCCTGACGCAGTTTCACCACTGAGCATGATACAATCGGTTCCATCTAAGATAGCATTGGCAATATCACTGGCTTCCGCCCTTGTTGGGCGAGGATTCAACATCATCGATTCTAACATTTGTGTCGCGGTAATAACGGGTTTCCCCACCTTATTACATTTCTCAATTAATATCTTTTGTACAATAGGAACTTCTTCTGCAGGAATTTCTACACCCAAATCACCTCTAGCTACCATAATGCCATCAGCAACTTTTAGTATTTCATCAATATTTTTAACGCCTTCAGCATTTTCAATTTTAGCAATAATCTCCATCTGTCCATTTACATCTTCTAACAATTTACGAATCTCTATTATATCAGCTGCACGCTGGACAAAAGATGCCGCAATAAAATCCATATCCTGCTTAACACCAAATAAAATGTCTGCCTCATCCTCTTTTGACAAGAAAGGCAAATTCAGACTCACACCAGGTACCGCTACTCTTTTACGATCACTAATTTCACCACTGTTTTTAACAGTGGTAATAATCTCATCTCCAATAACATCATCCACATGAAGGCTGACTAATCCATCTGATAATAAAATTATATTACCGGCAGCTACTTCTTGCGGCAATGACTTGTAATTTACAGACGCTATCTTTACAGTTCCTAATATCTCCTTTGATGTCAAAGTAAATGATTGTCCTATTTTTAACTGAACTTTGCCATTGACAAATTTACCAAGCCTTATTTCCGGTCCTTTGGTATCGAGCAATAAGGCAATGTTCTTATTTAACTGTTTACTGGCAGTACGCAGCATTTGGATACGCTTTCCCTGCTCTTCATGAGATCCATGAGAAAAATTAAATCGACTAATATTCATGCCAGCTTTCAGTAAATTTTCCAGAACACCTGGCTTATCAGTACTTGGTCCTAATGTACAGATAATCTTCGTCTTTTTCATCATATTGTACACTCCTCGTTTAACAATTACTCATTATCTATGAATCATTACTTTATTGCATGTTGACAAAGAATCGCATGAGCTTCATCAGCTTCTGATTCTAATACTAATATTTCATACAGACCATCACCGACAACAGACGCAACTCCAGCTTGCCTGGTGTTTGCCAAGATTCCTTCTGTACATAGTAAATTCTTTAATTTGTCAGCTTGCGCTTTATTCTTTGCGATATATATTACAGTCCACATATTTCCTCCTGCTACTTCCATTTTTTAATAATTATCTGTAAATCATTGAAGCATCCAATTCCCAAAATAAAATCTATACATTGCTTTCTCCATATTAAAGCGTATTCCTGCTAATTTTTCTTAGCGTGACAAAAATATAATTTCTTCTTCTACTTTAGCGATAAGGCCTACTATTTAAGGAAACTTTGTAATATTTTGTCTACCGTATTATAATAATATGAACGGTTGTATGTAGAAAAGGAGAACCTCATGAACTTTCTAAAAAAATTACGCAACTATATGCTTTCTATTACTCTCCTATTAATTTTGGTTATAGAAATTCCCATTATTGTCGTGGGTTACCTCACCCAGCCAGTAAAGAGTGACACTATTATTGTCCTTGGCGCTAAAATACTTGGCCAAGATCCGAGCCTCATGTTACGTTTACGCCTTGATGAGGCCATAAAGCTATATGAAGCTGGCTATGCCCCTATCATTATTGTAAGTGGAGCACAAGGGCCAGATGAAAGTATCAGCGAAGCTGCTAGCATGAAAACGTATCTTATTGATCATGGGATTCCAGCAGATCGAATTTTACTTGAAGATCAATCCTTTAATACCTATCAGAATTTATCCAATTCCCATAAACTTATGCAGGTAAATAGTTTAAGAACCGCCGTTATTGTCTCAAATGCTTCACACATACGTCGTTCTTTGCTGTTAGCTCAAAACCTCGGAATACAGGCTACCGGCAGTCCTGCACCAATGCCTAGCAATCCTTATCTCACAACAAAACAATATGTACGGGAAGGAGCAGCTATCGCTGTACTGCTTCTCACAGGCAAATAAGGACGTGTCGAAAAACCTTTATTTAAAAATCGTTTTACGGCACGCCCTTATTTATGCAATTGTTACCTGCCCTTTGCCAATGATAGTTTCTAACGCTTCTATTGCTTCGGGAGTAGGCCTAATCCAAAATTGCTGTTCTGTTTTTATCACACGCCGACTATCAGTCAGATGTAAGAATACAACACTAGAGCCAGGGAATTTTCTAAACGTTTGTTTTAATCTTTCAAAAATATCTCCACTCTCTTGCGCTTTACTAATTTTAAGCCGTACTTCCAGATTTTGCGGATCACCAAGTAATTGAATGTCATCTGCAATTACTTTCGCTTTATCCTCACTCATGCTTAATCTGCCAGATACCCGAACAGGAGTATCTGGTAATAAAAATTTATTGAATCTATCAAAGGTTTTTGGAAAAATTACAATTTCTATCTGTTCTGTAAAATCCTCCAGAGCAATAAAACACATCATTCCACCACTTCTGGTAGTAATGCGCTTTGCACTAATAATAAGTCCCGCCACTTTAATATTCTTGCCGTCACCATATTCACCACTAACCAACTCAATTAGCGGAGTAAAACTGCTCATCTTCTCTCTATACGCATCTAAGGGGTGCCCCGTTACGTAAAAACCAGTGATTTCTTTTTCCAAAATCAGCATCTGTTCTTTAGGAATTTCAGGAATATCCGGCAGGCTAATCTCATCTGTATCATTTAAAGCCTCTTCACCAAACAAGCCGATCTGCCCACTGGCCTTATCCCTTTGACGCACTGCAGCCATGTCGATCGCTCGTTCTAATACTGCTAACAGCTGCGAACGCTTTGCTCCTAATGAATCAAATGCACCGCATTTAATTAAGCTTTCGATTACCCGTTTGTTAATTAGACGCATATCGACTTTAGTACATAGGTCTACCAGCGACTCAAATTTCCCATTGGAATCACGGGCAGCTACCAGATTTTGAATAGCATTCTCACCAACGTTTTTCACTGCTGCCAAACCGAAACGTATCCCATTCCCATCTACACTAAAACTGCTTTGACTAGCATTGATATCAGGCGGCAGTACATCAATACCCATTTGACGGCAAGTCTCAATATAAGAGCCAATTTTCTCATTAGTACCCATAACACTTGACAATAAGGCAGCCATAAATTCTTGAGGATAATTCGCCTTTAAATAAGCAGTTTGATAAGCAACCAAAGCATAAGCCGCACTATGGGATTTATTAAAACCATAATCAGCAAAATGTGCCATCAAATCAAAAATTTCTCCTGCCATCTTCCGTTCAATGCCCCGCTCACTAGCCCCCTGCAAAAAATTCTCCCGTTGAGCATCTAGTACATCGTGTTTCTTTTTCCCCATAGCTCGTCTAAGCAAATCTGCTTGTCCTAAAGAAAAACCAGCCATTACCGAGGCAATTTGCATAACTTGTTCCTGATATAAAATAACCCCAAAGGTATCACATAAAATTGGCTTTAATAAGGAATGTACATACGTAACTGTTTTTTTACCATGCCTGCCATTGATAAAGTCTTCCACCATGCCACTCCCTAAAGGGCCTGGTCGATATAGCGCCACTAGAGGTATTAAATCGGCAAAACATTCAGGTCTTAGATCCTTCACTAATGTAGTGATACCACTTGATTCTAACTGAAAGACTCCTGCTGTATCGCCATTGGTCAGCATAGCACTTACTTTAGGATCATCCAAGGGAATATGATCAATATCAATTTTGATTCCCCGGCTTTTTTGTACAAGCTTAACCGTATCACCAATAACGGTCAGCGTTCGAAGCCCTAATAAGTCCATCTTTAATAGGCCCAGCTCTTCTACTTTATCTTTATCATATTGCGTCGTTAAAAATCCTTCTGCAGAATTTTGCAGCGGCACATAATGAGTCAAAGGTTCTTTAGAAATCACCAGCCCTGCAGCATGGGTAGAAGCGTGCCGAGGCAATCCTTCAACTGCCATAGCTAAATCTAATAATTTTCCTACTGCTGGTTCATTTTCATAGGCAGTACGAAAATCCGAGCTAATTTCCAAGGCCCTGCGCAGAGTAATCCCCAATTCATTTGGTACCATTTTGGCTATTCGATCGACTTCACCATATGGCATATTTAGAGCCCGCCCAACATCTCGAATAGCCCCTTTCGCTGCCATCGTTCCAAAGGTAATAATCTGTGCTACCCTATCCGCACCATAACGATCCGATACGTAATCAATGATCTTGCCGCGATTCACATAGCAAAAATCAATATCAATATCAGGCATAGTAACCCGCTCAGGATTCAAAAATCGTTCAAACAGCAAGCCGTAAGCAATTGGATCAATATTAGTGATACCCAATAAATATGCCACAATACTACCTGCTGCCGATCCACGACCTGGTCCTACGGGGATTTCTTGCTGTCTGGCATAATTAATAAAATCCCAGACAATCAAAAAATATCCTGAATAGTCCATCTTCATAATAACGCCTAACTCAAAGACTAAACGATTATTAATCTCTGGGGTGACTTCGCTATAGCGCTCTTTCAATTGATCCCGGCAGAGCTTTTCAAGATAGTCGTTCGCTGTAAGACCTTCTGGTACAGGAAATTCAGGCAAATATAAATTGCCAAAATCTAAGGTTACATTACAACGCTCTGCGATGCGGCAAGTATTTGCAAGGGCATCTGGATAAGCCCCAAATAACTGTGCCATTTCATCAAAATCTTTTAAATAAAATTCATTACTATAAAATCTCATTCTAGCAGTATCTTCTACGGTTTTTCCCATTTGAATGCATAACAACACGTCATGACATTCTGCATCCTGCTTGTTAATATAATGCAAATCATTGGTGGCGACTAAGCCAACATCAAATTTACGAGACATCTCGATCAATAGCTTATTTACCTTCTTCTGTTCTGGAATCCCATGATCTTGGATTTCGAGATAAAAATTATCTTTGCCAAAGATGTCAATATATTCTTGGACTAAGGTCTCGGCAGCGGCAATATTATCTTTTAATAACCAAGAGGGGATTTCCCCTGCAATGCAGGCGCTTAAACAAATGATTCCCTTACTATATTGGCTAAGCAATTCTTTATCAACTCTCGGTTTATAATAAAAGCCTTCGGTATTCCCTCTCGATACCAGTTCAATTAAATTGCGATATCCTTCATCGTTTTCAGCTAATAATACCAAATGATAATAAGCTTCCCCTTCTACCATTGTTCTTTCTCGTCGGGAACGAGGAGCCACATAGACCTCACAACCAATGATAGGTTTAATACCTTGCTTTTTTGCTTGTTTATAAAAATCAACAATGCCATACATTGTGCCGTGATCGGTAATCGCGATTGCCGGCATATTGAGTTCTTTCGCTCGTTTTACCAAACTTCCAATACGGCTGGCGCCATCAAGTAAGCTATATTCTGTATGTACATGCAAATGAACAAATGATCTAGCATTAGAGTGCTGCGATTGTTTTTCCATCTATTTCACATCCTTTTAGATGACACTATTCTTATTCTATAGAAAAGTTCATTTTTATTATACTTTATAGTAAGAAATAACGGAACCACTATGTAATTCATTCTTTCCGATTGAGCAACAGCAGATGTCCTTGTGGATAATACCAGTTTATTTTTTGTTATGTTTCGCAGGTATTTTTATAAATAAGTTGAATATATAGAGGTTATAAATGTTTAGAGAGGTGTTGTAATTGTATACTATAGGCATTCTGCAATTGACGCAAAATTTAGATGATGCCGTTCATGGTTTTAAAGCAGAACTTACAAAACACGGTATTCATGCCGAGTTTCATTATTTAAATGCCGATGGCAATATAGATCAGCTTGCTGCATTAGCAAATCAACTAGCTGAAAAAAAAGTAAATCTCATTTTTGCTTGCTCGACGCCAGCTGCTTCGGCTGCTATAAAACTTACACAAGAGATTCCAGTAGTATTTACACCTGTTTTTGATCCAGTTGGTGCTAATTTGGTTCTTAGTATGGCAGAGCCTGGCGGTAAAGCCACTGGAGTTGCAGGCATGGTCAAAGCGGAAGATAAATTAATCTTTATAAATCGTCTCTTACCTGCCATTCAGAAAATCGGTATGCTTTATCATACTGAGGACTCTAATGCAATTGTAGAAGTAGCAAACTTTCGTAAATTAAGCGATTCTAACATACAATTTATAGAGCTTCCTATAAAAGAAGCTGAGAATTTATCCAATTTACCGGATATATTACCTAATGATCTCGATGCTTTATTTCTTCCAATCGGCAAAATCATTGAAGATAATTTTGCCACTATCGTTTATTATACAGATACTCTTAATATTCCTATCATTGCTTCTCATGCCCCCAATATACCCGACGGTGCTTTAGCTGGTTTGGTAGCTAACCACTATCAGCTAGGTAAAGAGTGTGCCGTGAAAGCGATAGAAATTCTAAAAGGCGCTAGTCCTAGCC
>CAMKSY010000111.1 GCA_946415545.1 uncultured Pelosinus sp.
CTTTTATTCTTCCCCGAAAGGAGGTACAATACTTCTTTCGGGATAACGGCTATTTCAGAGTAGGCTTCCTCCGCCCAGATAAACAAGGGAACTGGTAAAGACTCAGAAACGCCTTCGAGCAGTTAGCATTAGAAAACCTGCTTGAAATACAGTTTAAGGCAAAAGAAAAGCCGTAGGATTTTAAAATCCTACGGCTTTTCTCAAGACTGAAAACATCCTTATTGACAAAGGGCCTTCATCTAGGAATTTTTTAGCCAAGAATGGCTTTTAGATCTTCATCAGGAGTGGTAATCAGCTGTAAGCCAAAAGACTCATTTAATACTTTGAATACATTTGGTGAGATGAAAGCAGGTGGTGTAGGGCCAATGCGGATATTTTTGACTCCTAAGTGCAGCAGAGTCAAGAGAATCGCTACTGCTTTTTGCTCATACCAAGATAGAACAAAGGAAAGTGGCAAGTCATTTACGCCGCAATTAAATGCTTTTGCTAAAGCTACTGCTACTTGAATGCCTGAGAATGCATTATTGCATTGTCCTAGATCCAAGAGGCGAGGAATGCCGTCTATATCACCAAAGTCCAAATTGTTAAAGCGATATTTCCCACAAGCTACGGTTAATATTACGCAATCTTTAGGTACTTTTTGTGCTAATTCAGTGTAGTAGTTACGGCCAGGTTTGGCACCATCGCAACCGCCAATTAAGAAGAAACGTTTGATCTTACCGGCTTTAACCGCTTCAACCACTTTGTCAGCCAAGCTAAGTATAACACTATGATGGAAACCTGTAGCAATTGTATAGTCGCCAGCTGTTTCAGGCAGAGCTGGTAAGGATTTTGCATGGGCAATAATTTCAGAGAAATCACGGTCAAGGATTTGTTTGCCACCTTGTAGACCTGTAATATTACGCATATAAATGCGATCCCCATAGGAACATTTTTCAGTAAGCGGCATTACACAATTTGTTGTTACTAAGATAGCGCCAGAGAAATTTTCGAATTCTGTGCGCTGATTTTGCCATGCAGTACCGAAATTTCCAATTAAGTGTTTATATTTTCTAAGTTCAGGATAGGAATGGGCAGGCAGCATTTCTCCATGAGTATAAACGTTAACGCCTGTACCTTCTGTTTGTTTTAATAATTCTTCAAGATCTAAAAGATCATGCCCTGTGATCACAATGCCAGGACCAGCTTTAGTGCCTGTAAATACCTGGGCAGGGGCTGGTGACCCGAAGCGAGTAACATGGGCTTTATCTAATACATCCATGATTCTAAGGTTCATTTCACCGCATTTTAATACCATTTCAATATGGCGTTCTAAGCTAAAGTTAACATTCGTGAGAGTAAAGAATAAAGCGTCATGCATAAAAGCGTCGACTTGTTCATCTCTAGCGCCGAGTTCTCTAGCATGGTGGGCATATGCAGAAATTCCTTTTAGACCAAAAACAAGTGTATCTTGCAAACTGGCAATATCCTCATTTTTACCGCAAACACCCACCTTGGTACAGCCTGTACCTCCAGCGGTCTGCTCGCATTGACGACAAAACATACTCATGAATCATATCCCCCTTACCATTTTTTATTACATTATTCATTATAATGGTATTGGGAAAAAATAAATGTGATGTATGTCACAATTTGCAAATATTTGCTAAGAAGAATCAGGTTATTACAAGAGTAATCTCATCGCCGTTTTTTACGAGAGAAGTATATTCTGTCGGTTGATTATTTAAAAGAATTTTTACAATACTTCCAGGAGGAATGGTTTTCGGGTTAAAATCGGCAGCCAGCAGCACATCGCTAATCATGGGATGTTCTTGCTCAGTGGAAGAAAAATGAATGACACTTTCGTTGGGGGCAGTATCTGTGATTTGAGAGACTTTATCATTCATGATAATCGTATGGCGACGGAGAGGTATACTGCACTTAACATTATTAAACAATACGGAGATAGAATGTTCTTCATCGTTATTGAGCCCTAATAATTCACCTAGAGTCGGTTCGCAAAGGTGCGAAATCATAATCTGGTCGTTGGCGCTTACAGAGCTGGCAGCTGTGGCGGCATTTCCATTTATAGTATATTTGCACCAAATACTATACTCTCGTTCACTGCCATTGATAATATAGTGGTAAGACGAGGCATCCATAGGGTTTCCAGTTGCATTCAGGACTTCTTCCAGGGTACTCGGTATACGGTAATGTACTTGGTCTCTATCGGCTAGTACTGCATCTGGCTGGGCTAATTCAGTATTAATTGTTATAATCGGAGATATTTCGTAAGGTTTTTCATTGATAGAAATAAGAAAGGAAGGAAGGATATCAAAAATATCAGAAAGACAAAGAGAGGGCATGGTGCCACTTGTGCCTTTCGTTACTTTGATCACATCATCTTCCTGCAGCAGTTCGGAAAGGGTAGCTTTATGACCATTCAGTTCAATGAGGCTAGGAGTGCCATGGGTACCGGGAAAGAAGTTGGTCTGAGCGTTAATATCAATAGTGATGCCAAGCCCTGGTTTGCCATGGAGACTGCGAGTATCAATACCCGCGGCTAATAGCGCATCTGCAACGGTTAGGTGACCCAAATTAAAAAGATGCAGAGGCTGTTCGTTTAAAGTAACATTCATAAAATTAAGTGTACGGCTGGCAGAAAGTTTTAGAATACCAAGAGGGGTGACTGCATCGGGGGTACAAAGGTCAGCAGGAATCTGGCTGATGCCTTCAATTACATCAGGACGGCGAACGGCCACTCGTGGCGCTGGCATGTCAAGGCATTGGGCTAATGCTTCGGAAATCATCGGGGTGAGGGAACCACCACCAACTAAAAGAACCGCCTGGGGTGCCGTAACATTGAGCGATACGATCTGAGTTGCAATTAATTGTGCCAATTCAGCTACATGGGGCTTAATATTTTTAAGGATTTCACTTATCGCTATTTCCTGGGGAAGACCTAACACATCGGTGAGAGTAATAGTAGCGGATTCGTTTTCCGTAAGCTGGCGTTTAACCGCCTCTGCCACATTGAAATCCAAAAGATATTGCTGGGAAATAGCTTCCGTAATTTTATCACCAGCGCAGGGAACCATACCATAAGCGATAATCGAACCATCCTTGGTGATGGCCACATCCGATGTGCCTGCTCCGATATCAACCAGGACGAGGTTCAAATGGCGCATGGTTTGAGGAATTAAGACGTTAATGGCAGCAATCGGCTCTAAGGTGAGAGTGGCTATTTCTAAATTCACAGAGGTGATAGCTGACTGCAAAGAATCAATAACTTGTCTAGGGAGAAAGGTTGCAATTAGTTCAACCGTAGCTTTTTTACCTCGCTGCCCAACTAAGGTCTTTAACGGTGTATTATCCAGGATGAAGCTAACGACACTATACCCTACACAATAATAAGAAGTAGGATCAGATATGGTATTAGATGTAGCCAATTTATGCTGAGCCGATTGGATTGCTGCCAGTTCCAGAGCGTGTTCATCACTGGATGTGAGCACACCCCTATCCGACATTTCAATTTCAGCTCTGGAATGAATGGTGCATAAAGCTCGGCCGGCTGCGGCTACGGAGACTTTCTTTAAAGGGCCGCAAGAGGTCTCTAACGCATGTTTTACTTCGGAAATAATTGCTGCTACTTCTGGAACATCATGAATTTGTCCATCCATCATCGCACGAGTACGATGCTCTTGGCGATGAGAGGCAATGATCTGAATTTTATTATCTACTTTTTCACCCACTAGGCCGACTACACTGCGTGTTCCAATATCTAATGCAAAGAGTAGATTTTTTTCCATTGTATGCTCCTTTTATGTATGGTTTTATTTTGGTACCAGAATATGAATTCCTGGTTTGTATAAAAATAGGTAGGATCAAGAGTTTGATCCGGAAATCACGAAAAAAACAGATAGATATTTCTTTTATAAATAGTATTACTTTCGCGTTATTCTGCTAATTTCCTTTCTGCAGGAAATAATTGCTCTGGCAAAGTACATAGGGTAAGTATAAACACGGCTGGGGCTGATGCTGTACTTAGGGATAGCAGGAAAAAAAGTATGTATTTATAACGCATTTTTTGATAAAATGTAACATAAATATAAATATTTATATGGTGGGGCAATAGCCTGCTTAGATTGAGAGGAGTTTATCTGTGTCTCAAATACACATTGTAGTCGACAGCATTGGGCAAGTGCCTGATGAAATGCTTACTGGGCATCCTAATTTACATGTTGTAGCCCTAAAGGTGCGGGTGGGTGACCAGGAGTGGCGGGAAAATGAGATTTCGACAAAAGAGTTGTTTCAGATTTCTCAAGAGACGAAGCAACATCCTAAAACTTCACAGCCAGCACCAGGTGATTTTATAGAAGTTTGTCAGCCTCTTATAAAAGCAGGTAAAGAAATAATTATTATCAGTGTATCAGGGGGATTAAGCGGTACTGCAGAAGGTGCCAGGTCGGTCGCTAAGATGATCGGCGGGGGAAACATTCATGTAATTGATTCAGGTACTGCTTCAGTTGGTATGGTGCAGATGGCTAAGACTGCACTGGAAATGGCTTTAACCAATTGTTCTGCTGGAGATATTGTTGAAAAATTAGAAATCATGGTAAAAGCTACGCATACGTTCTTAATACCGGATACCTTAGAGTATTTATATAAAGGGGGACGGATTGGAGGTGCCTCTGCCTTGTTTGGCAGTATACTCCAAATAAGACCCTTACTGTATTTAGTAGATGGAAGAGTGGCTGTTATGGATAAGGTTCGCACCAAACAGCGAGTCATCAATCGCATGTTAGATGAACTAAAAAAGTATCAGAATTTAGAATATATTGGTATAGGCCATATTGATGTCCCGGAAGAAGGGGAAGCGTTGAGAGCACGAATACAAGAGATGTATCCAAACACTCTTATATTACCTGCAAAGATTGGCTCCGTATTGGGCGCCCATTTAGGCCCAGGCTTGTTAGGCTTAGTTTTCCAGGAAAAAATCTAAATTGCGATATTTCTATGTAGGAGGATTTTATAATGCAGGGGAAGACTGAATGGCTTACAGGTAATGATTTTCGCCGTATGATACTTGGATCATATCAAACGTTTATGCGAGAGCATGAACATATTAATAGTCTAAATGTTTTTCCAGTGCCTGATGGTGACACTGGCACGAATATGTTATTAACATTAAGAGCAGTGGCACAGGCTGTAAAAGAGGCTCCAGAGGGTGGCATCGGTTCCTTGAGCAAGCGGGCAGCAGATAGTGCAATTATGGGTGCACGAGGAAATTCCGGAGTAATCTTATCCCAGATTTTTCGTGGGATTGCTAGAGGATTAGCTGGTAAGGACCAGGCTACATCCTCTGAAGTTGGTAAAGCTTTTCAATATGGTGTATTGTATGCATATCGCGCTGTATCAAAACCTGTAGAGGGAACGATTCTCACCGTGGCGAAAGGAATTGCCAAGGGGGCTCACCGAGCAGTGAGAGATGGTTTAGATTTTATGGACGTTTTATCCGAAGCCATTAAAGCAGGCGAAGTGGAATTAGCAAAAACCCCAGACTTGCTCCCCATACTAAAATCCGCCGGAGTTGTAGATGCAGGCGGCAAAGGGCTTATCGTATTTTTATCTGGTTGTTTGGAAGGTCTGAGCGGTGAATCTTCAGGTCCTGAAACTAATTTTGACAGTAACCTGCGAGTTGCTTCTCTTGAAAATGCAGATGTTGATATTGCACATCCCTACTGTACTGAATTTTTAGTGAAACACTGCAGCCTCAATGCTGCTGAGGTAAGAAAGCATCTGCTCCCTATGGGAGATTCTTTGGTCGTAGCAGCGGGGAGCGATGTCATGAAGGTGCATATTCACACAGCTCGTCCAGGTGTGGTGCTGGAGTCAGCAGTGTCCTGGGGAACGCTGCATGACATAAAAATTGATAATATGGCTGACCAGCATCAGCAGCGTCATGAATTTTTGGATGAAGTGCCAGGACATAGCCAAGTGGCTATCATTAGTGTAGCTGCGGGCCAGGGCTTGGCTGATATTATGAAACAGATGGGAGCTGCCACTGTTATTATGGGCGGACAGACTATGAATCCGCCCGTAGAAGATTTTATTGCTGCAGTGCATCGGGGAAACAGCGAAAAATATATTATTCTGCCAAACAATAAAAATATTCTTTTGGCAGTAGGTCAAGCACAAAAACTCTTGGGTAATCGAGTAGACATTGTACCAACTACAAACGTGCCCCAAGGGTTGGCGGCATTAATGGCTTTTGATGAAAATCTATCTATACAAGATAATATAGTTCGTATGACGGCCCGGAGTAAAGACATCAAAGCGGCAGCAGTTACAATGGCGGTGCGCGATAGTGTCGTCAACGATCATACGGTAGCAGCAGGAAAATACATTGGCGTGCAGGATAACAAAGTACTTGTTGATGCGGATAATGTAGGTGATGCACTTCGCAGTATGGTAGAATTTTTGTTGGATGATAAGGATGAAGTAGTTAGCTTGTATTATGGTGCCAGCCTGACAGAAGAGACGGCACAGGCATTGGCAGATGATCTGGCAGTCCAATTGCCTGCTGTTCAGATTGAATTATATTTAGGTGGCCAGCCGCATTATGATTTCATTATTAGTATTGAATAAGGAATTTAAGTTGGCGAACCTTCTTAGTTATGATCTAGGAAGGTTTGCTATAAAAGGTATATGCGGCAGAGGAGGCTATACGAAGTGGATGTTTTTGTAGCGAGGCAGCCTATTTTCACAAAAAGTCAAAAACTTTTTGCTTATGAACTGTTATTTCGAGACAGCTATGAAAACACATGCACTTGCACTGATGGTGATCAAGCAACATCTGAGGTAATCTGCAATAGTTTTTTTGCAATTGGTATGGATGTTCTTACTGGCGGTAAACGCGCATTCGTTAATTTTACAGAGAATCTGATTAAAAAGGAAATACCTCTGTTATTACCTAAAGAGTTAGTCGTAATTGAAATTTTAGAGACGGTGGAACCAACTGCCGAATTAATCGAGGCTTGTAAAAAAATAAAACAAGCAGGATATATAGTAGCATTAGATGATTTCGTTTTTCATCCTAAGTTTTTGCCTTTGCTGGATATCGCCGATATTATAAAAGTTGATTTTTTAACCACCACTGGGCATGATAGAAAAAAGATCATGAGCAGTGTTGGTGAACGCAACATTAAATTTCTAGCCGAAAAAGTAGAATCACGAGCTGATTTTGAACAAGCTGTTAAACTAGGGTACTCATATTTTCAGGGGTATTTTTTTAGTAAACCTTTGGTTTTGAGGGGAAAAGCGGCACCGAGTAGTAGAATTAATCAGTTGCGGGTTCTTAGAGTATTACAGGAGCTGGACAAGGAAAATTTTAACTTTAATGCAATTGAAAAATTTATTATGTATGATTTAGCCTTATCATACCAATTGCTGCGATTTATTAATTCTGCAGCTTTTTGTTTAACAAATGAGATTTCCTCTGTAAAACATGCTTTAGTATTAATGGGGAAGAATGAGATTGTTAAATGGGTGTCTTTAATTGTTATGCGGACTGTTGGTGATAATAAAACAGATGGTATTTTGGTTACCTCATTAGTACGGGCCAAATTTTCTGAATTACTTGCCGAACGAGTAGGATTTAAAGGGCGGGAGTCCGAATTGTTTATGATGGGGATGTTTTCCTTAATTGATGTTTTTATTGGCAGGCCTCTTAAAGATATTATGGCTGAGCTGCCTATTGGTGAAGAGATTAAAAGTGCATTATTAGGAGAAGATAATGATTTAGGCAAGATTTATCAATTGGTGTTGTTCTATGAAAGAGCGCAGTGGGAAGCTTTTATGGCTTGTGCAGCTGATTTAGGGATAAGGGAAAACCACATTCCTGATGATTATAAAAAGGCAGTAGCATGGGCTGATGAGGTTTGTTCATTATAGGTAAAGAAAGGGGATCATTATGTCTGAAAGAATAAGTTTACAAGATGTACTGCGGGAATATGGCGTGCCATTAGTAACACTCGATATTACTGCCTCGGAAGAAGAGTGCCACAAGTTGCGGGATCATCTAAAAAAGCTGACAAAAAATAAAGAACAAGGATATTTAGAAGTGAATTGTTCCTTCTTTGTTGATATTCATGATATTGATCGTTATTTAAGCGGTGAATTGCCTAATTTGTCAGCTATTTATGCTTTTCCTGGAGATGTGAAAGTTCATAAGGAGGAGTAAAGATTAGTGAGAAAGATTATAGTATTTACGTTACTGTTTGCTTTTTTTAGTACTGTATGTTTTGCTGCAGTAAGCAGCTCAGGGTCTAGGTCATCTTCTGGTTCGAAATCATTTTCTGCACCGTCATCCAGCAGTTCGTCTAGTAAATCGGCAGCACCAGGAAATACGGGGGGCACTTATAAACCCTCGGCACCTGCCAATAGTTTTGGTGACAAAGCTCCTGCAAAACAGACAACACCTGATGTACAACAAAGCAATCCATCCCAGTCTACTGGCGGCTTCTGGCGCAATGCCAGTATGATCGGTGGCGGCTTTCTAGCGGGAAGCTTATTTGGCAGCCTGTTTGGCGGCCATATGGGAGGCATGTCTGGAATTTTTGGTATATTACTCAATGTATTGCTTATTGGCGGAGTCGTTATGCTGGTTCGTAATGTATGGGATAAATATAAAGGCAAAGATAAGGATAAAGATAAAGGGCAATATAAACAATAAAGCGATTTCCATCTCTTCAGTTTGAATGCTGGCTGCCATTTCTCCGTGGAAGGCGAAACCCAAATGTCCGGCTAAGAAGAAACACTAAAATTAAGACAATAGAGTGAATGACAGTAGTATCAGTAAAAGACAAATCCACGGATACCTATGTAGGTATTCGTGGATTTGTCTTTCTTTGTTAGGTATGGGCATTGACATGTTGATGAAATTCACCAAAGTGTTCTGCGTTTGTATGATTTTATAATGAAATAAGAAAAATGGCACAGGTTAAAGATTCCTGTGCCATTTTGTACAAGCGTATATTTATTTCTTATCTCCAGCTGCTGCCACCTGTTTTAGACTCAGGCCAATACGATTCCGACTTTCGTCTACATTTAAGATCATAACATCGACGATATCTCCCACCGAAATAACATCTAATGGATGGCGAAAGGGCTTATAACTCAGCTCTGAGCGATGAATAAGACCATTGGTTTTAATGCCAATATCTACAAAGACGCCAAAATCAGTAACATTATGCACAGTACCTTTTACAATCGTTCCAGCAGTCAGTTCTGATAATTTGACAATGTTCTTACGGGTCATAGGAGCTGGCATATCTTCTCTAGGATCTCGACCAGGTTTGGCTAGTGCTGCTAAAATATCACGAACGGTAGGTTCGCCTGCTTCCAGCTCCGCTGCCAAAGCTGAAGCATTTGCTTTTAGTGCTTCTTCTTGAATGGTTTGCAACGTGGTTTTATCTTTTAAATCTTTTGGTGAGAAACCAAGTTTGGCTAAAATAGCTGCTGCTAACTTATAGGACTCTGGATGAACTGGGGTGTTATCTAACGGCGTTTCTCCATCTTGAATACGCAGGAAACCAGCGCATTGGATAAAGGTGGATTGTCCTAGACGGGCAACTTTAAGCAGCTGTGCTCGACTTTTAAAAGTGCCGTTTTCTTCTCGGTAAGCTACGATGTTTTTGGCTACTGTAGCATTAATGCCTGATACATGTTTTAGTAGTTCAATGGAGGCGGTATTTAGCTCAACACCAACATGATTTACAGCAGATTCGATTACGTTAGAGAGGGTTGCACCCAGTTCTTTTTGGTTTACATCATGCTGATATTGGCCAACGCCAATTGACTTAGGATCAATTTTTACTAATTCAGCTAAAGGGTCCTGCACTCGTCGTGCAATGGATACAGCACCCCGCAAGGTAACATCCAAATCAGGCAATTCGTCTTTTGCCAGCTTAGAAGCAGAATAGATAGAGGCACCGGCTTCATTGGTAATTAGATAATTTACAGAAAGGTGATGGGCGTTAATCAGTCCGGCTGTAAATTCTTCTGTTTCATAGGAAGCTGTACCGTTGCCAATAGCAATAAGTGTTACACCATATTGCTGAATCGCCTCTAGGGCAATTTGTGCGGATTTTTCTTTTTGTCCCTCTCCCATAGTCACATAGAGGACATTTGTGGTGAGGACAGAACCGGTAGGGCTAACGACAGTCATTTTACAGCCTGTGCGATAACCTGGATCAAGTCCCATGACGGTATGTCCAGCAAAAGGCGGCTGGAGAAGTAATTGACGCAGGTTAAGGCTAAAGACGCGGATTGCCTGCTTTTCTGCATTTTCTGTCAGAAGAGAGCGGATTTCCCGATCAAGAGCAGGAAATAATAGCCGCTTATACCCATCAGTGATTGCTGATAAGATGCATTCGCTGAAAATGGAAGTACCTTTATTGATTTGACGATTGATTAGTTCTATATTGGTATCATGTGGAGCTTCCAGAGTGACTTTGAGCAGTTTTTTATCTTCTCCCCGATTGACTGCTAGAATACGGTGAGAGGGGATACGGTTAACAGGTTCTTTGTATTCTTTATAAGTAAGAACTTCTTTACCTAGTTCCTCTGCTACTGCCAGTTCTGTACGAATTTCGGCTGTTCTCCATAGCTGCTTTCGCATGTTAGCCCTAATATCGGCAGTTTCGCTGACTGTTTCAGCAATAATATCAAGAGCTCCTGCTAAGGCGTCTTCGGCAGTATCTACTTTATTCTCGGGGGATACAAAGTCCGCCGAGACTGTAAGAGGTGTATCCGTTGTCAGTTGTTGGGACAGAATAATATCGGCTAAAGGTTCTAGTCCTTTTTCCCGGGCAACTTGGGCGCGAGTACGTTTCTTTTGCTTAAAGGGCAGATATAAGTCTTCTAATTCTTGTAATTTGGTAGCAGCAATAATAGCCGCACTTAATTCGGGTGTCAATTTTCCTTGTTCTTCAATAGAAGCAAGGATGTCTTCTTGCCGTTTTACTAGATTACGCAAATACTGCAGGCGTTCTTCTGTAGTGCGAAGCTGCTCTTCATCTAGTTCTCCAGTCGCTTCTTTACGATAACGAGCGATAAAAGGAACGGTATTGCCTTCGTCTAATAAATTAATAGTAGCAATTACCTGAGGAACTTTAATAGAAAGCTCTTTGGCGATTACGATAGGAATATCAGTATATAACATATTGCACCAACTTTATGATTTTTAGATGGTTTTTATTATATCATAAAAAAAATTATAAATATAATATATATAAAGCAAGGAACCAAGCAGGCCGCGAAGAAATACAAAGAACACAACGAATCGTTTATTGCAGGTTTTTAAAAGGACGTGTAGCGTCTAATTAGTATTCAATCACTTTGCTGATCGCCAAATTAGGTTCTTGCCGCAGGTTGACGGCCACTTTGCCTTGCTTTGTATTGAGTTTAATTTCAG
>CAMKSY010000112.1 GCA_946415545.1 uncultured Pelosinus sp.
GTATACCATGATTAATGCAAGGTGCATAAGCAATTAGCAGTGATGGTCCAGGATACGCCTCTGCCTCTCGAATTGCCTTAAGTGTCTGATTCTTATCGGCTCCCATAGCAATTTGCGCCACATACACATATCCATAGCTCATGGCAATCATCCCTAAGTCTTTTTTCTTAGTTTTCTTGCCACTTGCTGCAAATTTAGCAATTGCCGCCGCAGGAGTTGCTTTCGAAGACTGTCCGCCAGTATTTGAGTATACCTCTGTATCAAAAACCAAAATATTGACATCTTCACCGCTAGCTAATACATGGTCAAGCCCGCCAAAGCCAATATCATAGGCCCAGCCATCGCCGCCAAAAATCCACTGGGATCTTTTTACGAGAAAATCTCGATTTGTATAAATGGTATCTAACAGCGTATCCTGACCTTTTACTTTTTCCAAAGCGGCAACCAGCTTATCGGCTCTATTCCTTGTACCCTCTTTATTCTCCTTATGGATCAGCCAATCTTCACAAGTCTGCCTAAACTCTTCACCTAAAGGCAGTGTAGCAGCTTTTTCAATATGAAGTGCTAATTGATTTCTCAATTGTTTTACTGCCAAGTGCATACCTAATCCAAATTCAGCATTGTCCTCAAACAGTGAGTTCGCCCAAGCCGGACCATGCCCTCGATGATTCTTCGTATAAGGTATGGAAGGTGCACTTCCAGCCCATACGGAAGAACAGCCTGTGGCATTAGCAATCATCATTCTATCACCATATAGCTGATTAACCAGTTTGGCATAAGGCGTCTCGCCACAGCCGGCACAAGCTCCGGAAAATTCTAAAAGCGGCTGTTCAAACTGACTGCCTTTAACGGTAAAAATATTGACTGGTGTGACTTTCGGGGTAATCGTCATGGCATATTCCCACAGAAAGTCTTGCTCAAGCTGAGTTGCCAGCGGCTTCATCTGCAAAGCCTTTTTTTTCGCAGGACAAATTTGGGCACAATTACCGCAGCCCGTGCAATCATAAGGAGAAACCGCCAGTCGAAAATACAGATCCTTCAAACCAACAGCAGCCTTTGTACAGAATCCTTCCGGTGCTGCAGAAGCTTCTTCTTCACTTAATAATAGGGGACGAATCACTGCATGGGGACATACATAAGAGCATTGATTGCATTGAATGCAGTTATCTGCCACCCATTCAGGCACATGAACAGCAATACCCCGTTTTTCATAGGCTGAAGTACCTAACGGAAATGTACCATTTTCCATGTCAAGAAAGGTGCTTACCGGCAGGTGATCTCCCTCCTGACGATTCATCGGAACCAGTACCTGCTTAATGAAATCAGGAATCTCTTTTCTATATACGGTTTCATCAAGAGCGTCTTTCCAGTCAGCAGGAACATGAATTCTGACAATGGATTGTATTCCTCGGTCAATAGCAGCATGATTCATAGCTACCACTTTTTCCCCTTTGTTTCCGTATGATTTCTCTACTGCTTCTTTTAGAAATCTCATGGCGTCATGCAAAGGTATAATATCGGCAATTTTAAAGAAAGCAGACTGCATAATCATGTTAATTCGTCCGCCAAGTCCAATCTCCTCAGCAATGCCAACAGCATCAATGGTATAAAATTCAATGTCGTTTGCCTTGATAAAACCCTTCATAGCTGCAGGCAGCTTACCCGCAATTTCCGCCTGACTCCAGCTGCAGTTCAAAAGAAAACTGCCACCTTTTTTAAGTCCATCCAATACTGGATAGTTATAAATATAAGATTGATTGTGACAGGCAATAAAATCTGCCTTATTGATAAGATAGGGGGATTTTATTGCCTGCTTGCCAAAGCGCAAGTGCGAAATCGTAACGCCTCCGGATTTTTTGGAATCATAGGCAAAATAGGCTTGGGCATACAGATCTGTGTGATCACCGATAATTTTTATCGCACTCTTATTGGCACCAACCGTTCCATCTGAACCAAGCCCCCAGAACTTACATGCGGTAGTACCTGGTACAGTTGTATCAATGTCTTGACCGAGGGGCAATGAAATATGGTTTACATCATCAATAATTCCCACAGTGAAATGATCTTTTGGGCTGGCGGATTTTAGATTTTCAAAAACCTCTTGGATATGGCTGGGAATAACATCTTTACCGCCAACGCCGCAGCGGCCTCCTACAATCTGAGGTACCCATTCCTTTCCATAAAAAGCCGCTTTTACATCAAGATAAAGAGGTTCTGCAAATGCCCCCATTTCTTTCGTCCGATCTAAGACAGCAATTTTTTCTACAGTCCTTGGTATGTATTTCATAAAATGTTCGATGGAAAAAGGACGATATAGGTGGACTGTCAGCAAGCCAACCTTTTCCCCTTTCCCATTCAAATAATCAACTACTTCTTCAATCGCTTCGCACATGGAACCCATGGCAATAATCATCCTGTCTGCATCCTGTGCCCCATAATAATTGAACAAATGATACTCCCGCCCAGTAAGTTTGGTGATTTGTGCCATATAGCTTTCAACGATTTCCGGTAAATTCTGATAATAGCGATTGGATACTTCCCGCTGCTGAAAGTAAATATCAGAATTCTGCACGGTTCCTCTTAAGGTTGGGTGATCAGGATTCAGAGCAGATCGGCGAAATTCATCTAGAGCTTGCCAGTCTAAAAGTTCAGCCAATTCTTCATATTCGAGAACTTCAATTTTTTGAATCTCATGGGAAGTTCTAAAGCCGTCAAAAAAGTTTAAAAAAGGAACTTTCCCTTTAATGGCTGATAAATGCGCTACTGCTGCCAAATCCATGACTTGCTGAACACTACTTTCAGCAAGCAAGGCAAAGCCTGTTTGCCGAGTCGCCATAACGTCTGAATGATCGCCAAAAATACTAATGGCGTTAGCACCAACCACCCTGGCACTCACATGAAATACTCCCGGCAGCAGTTCTCCTGCAATTTTATACATATTAGGAATCATTAATAGCAAACCTTGCGATGCGGTATAAGTAGTCGTTAAAGCCCCCGCCTGCAAGGAGCCATGAACAGCTCCCGCAGCACCTCCTTCAGACTGCATTTCAACAATCTCTACCCTTTGCCCAAAAAGATTTTTTCGGCCCTGAGCTGCCCACTCGTCTGCAAGCTCTGCCATGTTGGACGATGGCGTAATAGGAAAGATTGCAGCTACATCAGTAAAAGCGTAAGAAATATGGGCTGCTGCTGTATTTCCATCCATGGTTTTCATTCTTCTTGCCATAAATAACTCCTTCTTTCTGTATTCATTCCTATTAACTCACCTTATTATGAGAATCACCCAATTCTTTCACAGTTTGATTTTTCCCTAGACCGAAAACATAATAACTCACTATAACAATCGTGCAGAATATACCTCCTACGATTAATGATAAGCGAGTATCATCATTAAACCACATTCCAATCAACACCAATAACAGAAAAATAACCGTTACATAATTGCTGATGGGAAAAAACGGGGACTTGAAAGGATGAGCTTTCATTTCCTCTTTCCATTTTTTTCTAAATGCAATCTGACTAAATGCCAGCACAAACCAAGGAATCATACCTGGAAGGATACTAGCACTATAAATGTATAAGAATAATTTGGATTCTGGAGCGATGTAGTTAAAAAATACGCCTAATAATAAGCAGGAAATTGTAACCATAATGCTATTTCCAGGCATACCGTTTTTTGATACCTTGCCAAAAAATCGAGGAGCCTGACCGTTTTTGGATAAGGTGTAAAGCATTCTGCCTGCGCTATAAATTCCACTGTTGCACCCTGACATTGCTGCTGTTAAAACAACAAAATTGATGATACCGGCAGCAGCAACAATTCCGATTTTGGCAAAGGTCATAACAAAGGGGCTGCCGATTGTACCGACTTGGTTCCACGGATAAATAGCCAGTATAACAAATATGGCGCCAATATAGAAAATTAAAATACGCCAAATAATATTTTTGGTGGCACGTCGTAAGGTGTTCTTAGGATCTTGTGCTTCACCAGCGGTAATTCCAACCATCTCAACTCCTTGATAAGACGCCGTTACCAAACAAAGAGCAAATAAAAAACCCTCTAAACCACCAGCAAAAAATCCACCATGAATATATAGATTTTCGATGCCAACAGGTTGACCGCCATTGCCGAAGCCAAAAAGAATCATGCCAAACCCAATCACAATCATAGCAACGATTGCCGCAACTTTAATGAGAGCAAACCAAAATTCAAATTCCCCATAGTACTTAACTGCAACTAAATTTGCCGTTGCCACAATCGCCACTCCTGCCAAAGCCGGCAGCCATTGAGGAATGAGGGGGAACCAATACTTAACATAAATTCCAATGGCCGTTACTTCCGCCATTCCAACTGTAACCCATAAGAACCAATAACACCAGGCAGTCAGATAACCAGCCAAAGGACTTACATATTTGTGGGCATAGGTTGCAAATGAACCCGTCATTGGCTCTAGGTAAAGCATTTCCCCCATAATGCGCATAACAAAAAACATAATAATACCTGCTAATGCATAAGCAAGCAATACAGAAGGACCTGCCCACTTGATCGTACTCGCCGACCCCATAAAAAGACCAACACCAATGGTTCCCCCTAAAGCAATCAACTCAATATGCCGCGACTTCAGCCCTCTGGTTAGCTCTTTTTCTTCCATAATAATACTCTTTCTCCTTTCAATCTTATCGAATATTTACACAGTACTGTTTTTCTTCCATTAACCTTTTGATGAAATAGATTTGTTCGCTGTCAGCGGTTTCCAGCTCCAAATCAACTTTAGCATATCCTAAAGCCACACCTTGATTATCACGGCTATGGGTTACAGCAAGTACATTTGCACCTGCATCAGCAATCAATTGCAGCAATGTCCATAATGTCCCCGGTTTATCAGGAATCATCGTATCAAAAAAGACTTTACGGCCAGATTTCACCATCCCCTTATTGATAATGCGTGTCATAGTATTGACATCAATATTTCCACCGCTGATCACAGCTGCAATCTTGCGCCCTTTATATTGAGACAGACGGTGTAGAACAGCGGCAACGGCTGCGGCTCCCGCCCCTTCTGCTATGCTTTTGATCCTTTCCAGCAGGAGCAGAATGGCTCCTGCTATTTCCTCTTCGTCTACCATAACGATATCATCAACGAAATGCTTAACAATCTCAAAATTCAAATTTCCTGGAGTCTTAACGGCAATTCCATCTGCGATCGTTGGAATTTTATCAATGGTGACGATACATTGCTTGGAGATTGCTTCAGCCATACAGGGCATATTCTTCGTCTGCACCCCTATAATTTTAATTGAAGGCTTTAAATTCTTTAAGGCAACTGCCATGCCAGAGATCAAACCACCACCGCCAATCGGCACCACCACCACCTCTACCTCAGGCAAATCTTCTAAAAGCTCCAAAGCAATCGTTCCCTGACCTGCAATCACCATGGGATCATCAAAAGGATGAACAAAGGTAGAATTCTCTTCTTCCTGAATACATTTGGCCTTTGCATAGGCTTCGTCATAAACATCTCCATGGAGAAGGACTTTCGCTCCATATCCCCGAGTGGCATTAACCTTCGATAACGGCGCATGCTTAGGCATCACGATGGTGGAAGGAATGCCAAATGTGGTAGCTGCAAGAGCTACCCCTTGAGCATGGTTACCTGCCGATGATGCGATCACCCCTTTACTCTTTTCTTTTTCACTTAGATTTGCTATTTTGTTATAGGCACCCCGGAGTTTAAAGGATCCTGTGCGCTGCAGGTTTTCCATTTTGAGATATACATGATTGCCACTCATCTCACTCACCGTATTGGTATAGGCCAATCCTGTCCTGCAAATCACACCCGCAAGGGTTTTTCTAGCCCTCTCTACGTCCTCTAAGGAAACAGACATTATATCACATCCTTATTCTTGTCGGCAGTATCCAACCACTTCGATTTCTACTAGTGCTTCTTTTGGCAAATTAGCTACTGCCACACAAGAGCGAGCGGGCAAATCCTTAGTAAAATAGGCCCCGTATACTTGATTGACAACCGAGAAATCCTCCATTTTCAAAATATAAATAGTGGTTTTTATAACATTGTCAAGGCTAGATCCACCAGCTTGTAAAATATGCTTCACATTCTCCATAACTTGCCTGGTCTGCGCTTCAATTCCTCCTTCTATTAGATTGCCAGTCTGAGGGTCAATCGGTATTTGTCCGGAAGCAAACAGCAAATCCCCCACCTTAACGGCTTGTGAATATGCACCAATTGCTTCTGGAGCTTTCAATGTTTTGATTATTTCTTTCATATGTATTCCTCCCATCTTTTTCTTTGTGCCTTATCATCGACAGGTCTCTCGTAAGAAATCCTGACTGATATCCAAAAATTCATCCTGCAGCACTATCTATTTCATTGCCATATATCGATAGATTGTACTTTCTGATGTTTTTAAAATGGCAGCAGCTTTTGTTATGGCCCCTTTGATCTTAAAGATTCCATTTTCACGTAGTTCTTGTACAATAGCACTTTTCTCCTCAGCCGACATTCTGTCCACTGCAATATTGTACTTAGCAATCAGCTTATGAATTCCACTGTCTACCACATGATCTAAAGAGGTACTTAATGATTCTGTTATTTCTTCACTGTCATTTCCTTTAACTGCATTGCCAAACAATGCTTTTAAAGGATATTCACCTAGAATTCTATGCCCCTGATTATCAGAAGCATTTAAGATATTGACACAAAGCATGCCAATCAAGCTTCCTGCTTCATCTTTAATATAATAGGTAGATGAAATTAAATTGTCTCCTCTGTCATTGCGGCTTCGATAATTGACAAAAGCATGATGCTGTAAGTATGTTTTATTCTCTAGCAGCTTGAAACCTAAGTCCGTTAAAGGACACCCTAAGGAACGACCGCTTATATATCCATTTCGAATTGCAATTACAGAGTTTTCAACATCAACAATATCATGTAAAAGTACTTCACAATTCGGTCCAATAATATCGGCAATAAAATCAACTAAGGGAATATATAATTCCAGCAGCTTTTTGTATTTCATAAGATCTCCTTTTCTCCGAATGATCTATCTATATTTTAGAAGTTCGTCATTTGGTAATAATTTCCTTCTGCGATAACAATTTTTTATCACCTATTTTTTTACAAAAATCGCGTATCATTCAATACAAATAGTAACTTCAGGCAGAAAAAAACAACTAGCTAAAATAACTAGTCGTTCTTGTATCGCTATGGCGTCTTTGTCGTTGTGCTTACGCTAATATCATCCCAATTTGTCCATTTGTAATATTGATCGATCCATACACTTAACTTTTTTAACCTTAACTCTCTGATCTCATCGTGTTTGACCCATAGCTCCTGAAATCTGGAGACAAAAGAGAAGATATCGGTAATTACAGTAGAGAAATTAAGCGGGTTTACTGCTTGCTCACTGATACCATCAGGAGTGGATAATAAAATTCGCTGAGAAATAGCGCTAAACTCATCAAAAGATTTTAATGCTTCCATTACCATAGGCTGATATTTAGCGTCATTTACATTGGGAATTCGGCTTCCCCCAACTGCCTCTAACTCGAGGGTTGATCGTAATCCAGAGAATTTTGCCGCTGCAATTTGGTATTTTAGGCGAGCTTCAAAATATTTTTGATCTTTCTGACGATCAGTATATTTCTCTTTTATTGCTAATACATAACCTTCTGCAATTTGCTTGGCTGCTGCAGAATAGAACGAAGCAGGAAGTTCAGCTGTTTTTGGTGCAGCTCCTGCCGCTGAAGCCCACCCTGGTAATGCAAATAAAAATGCTAGAGGCCATAAAAGCAGCTTTTTCATCATAATGAGCACATCCTTTATCAATATGAAAGGCTATTCAGCAGTTTCACCAACTGCCGTTCCCACCTCCATGGGATGCAAGACATTCTGGTAACCGACAGTCAGATCCAGGAAACCGTTGCCTTCTTTGATTTTTTTGTAACCTAATGTACTGGTCCGCTTGCAAAGCTGGGCATAAATCTCTGCTTCTGTGAGAGTGCGTTCAAAATCCTTTTCGCACTGATTGATGATCAGGGCAGCAGCTCCAGCAACGTGGGGCGTAGCCATAGAGGTTCCAGAAAGAACGGCATAACGGCTGCCAGGATAGGTTGAAACAATCTCAACTCCAGGAGCAACCACATCAATCTCTTTATTCATCGTACTAAAGGCTGCCAGCTTTTTGCTTAGATCCACAGCACCTACACCAACTACCTCGTTGTACCCGCCAGGGAACTGTCTTTCAACCTGCCCCGTATTGCCAGCAGCGCAGACGACCAGCATTCCGCTATGCGTCGCTCTTACAATGGCCTCATGTAAGGCAGAATCATCCGTTTCTCCTCCTAAGGACATAGATAGGATACGCACTTTCCGCCCGTCATCTCCCTGCCACTGAAGGGCATAGTCAATCGCACTGATCAAATTGGCATAGCCTCCATTTCCATTGTTGTCAAGCACCTTAAGAATCAGCAACTCGACCTGAGGAGCCATACCGATCACACCCTGACCGTTCTCAGAAGCAGCAATAGTCCCTGCTACATGGGTGCCATGGCCATTACTGTCACCAAACTGATCCGGGTTCCCATTATCATCAGTTGTAAAGTTGCGCCCGCCAATAATGCGGTCCTTTAAATCGGGATGATCAACCTGGCAGCCCGTATCCAAGATGGCAACTACCACCCCTTTGCCCCGCTTACTTGGCTCCCAAACTTCTGGTGCTTTCATTAATTGAATACCATCGGGTATTTTTTCCGCATTATCCAAGATTTCCTTCACCTCAAAGGGTAGAAGCTTCATTTCATGCATAGGAATCCCTCCTTAGAAATTCATATGTCACTTGTCCTCTTTTCATGCATCTTAAAGTGGTGGCACCACCGTCATGAAAAGTAATAAAAATATTCCGCACGCCCTCGCTAAAGAAGGTCGTGCGGAAATGGCTTATGTACTTATTTCTTTTCCAGTTCTTCTGGACGTACGAATTTGAATGCAACCTTAGTACGAGCCGCGGAAAGCGCTGCGGCTGTGCCTACAGCAGCTTTGGCTGCAACATCAGCAGAATCAATAACCACAGATGCGGTGTTCAGATGAGCATCAATAGCAACAGAGTCTACCGTAGTGCCCAAACCATAACTGCTTGCAGTACTTAGGGAAGCATCTGCTTTCTTAACAACGGAATTGGTATCCAAATCACCGCTGGTAATAATATTTGCCTCGCTGCCGCTGACAAACCAGAGGGTATCGACAGCCGGAGCCAGCATCCATGTAGCATCGGCCGGCGACGCAGTTTTTACGCCCGTAGTCGTGTAGTTAGTACCTAATGTGCCGAAATTCCCTGCTCGTATACGATCACCTGTTGTTTTAATCAGTTGGTAAGAGTATTGAGTATAAGCAGTATTATAATTGGCCGACAACACATAGGCAGCACCGCCCCGGAAAGCAACATCAACAAAATCGCCTGTAGTCACGGGAGAAGTAGTAGCTGTGATCGGGGTTGTGCCTATAACGAGGGTATTAAGAGTTACCGTCTCAATCTTGGAAGCAGGATTTCCGCCGCCTTGCTGTGCGCCGCCGATGGAGCACACATAGGCATAAACTCCGTCTACAGTAACGGCAACCGCATTTTTATTCAAGCCTGAAACCTCATCAGCAGTACTCCCGTCGATGGGTACAGCAGCCAGTTTAGAATTAGCATAGTTGGTATAACTACCTGATTCTAAAAAGCTGAAAATAGCAATCAAACCAAAATTAGCATTGTAATCCATACCATTACCATGAGGAAGATAGGTGGTCCCGCCACTACTTACTGAACTCATGGTATAAAGCGTGGAAGTATTATAAGTTGTCAAATCCACTGCAGTGATTTTTCCTGAATCATAGTCCTGCACGTACATCGTATTGCTTACCACAACCAGTCCGTAGGGATTGGTGAAGCCCCAGGTTGCGTCGGTTTTCTGTACAAGCTGTTCCCAAACGCCAGTGGTGGCGTTAATCTTAAACAAGGCGATACGAGCTTCTCCCGGTTCTCCTGGTGGATCATAAGAATAGCTGGAAACCATGACGCAATTATCGCTGCCATGTTTATAACCCAGTACGCGTGGATCACCTGACAATGGAACATAAACAGGTACAGAAACAGTTCCAATATTAATTTGCGTGATTTCCGGCACCCTGCGATTTCCCAGAGTATTTACCGAACTGACAATCCCTCGATCATAGCTGCTGTTAATTACGCCGCAAGCAAGTCTTGACATAAACAATCACCTCATCCTCATTTTTTTATAACAACTTTCTTGAAATGCAATCTTGAGATCCTGTCTTTCAGACTACATTCAATGGAATCACCCCCTTTCAAGTTTTATGTCAATCTTCGGTCATTGTATCCTTCTCTCCAGACAAGAATATGCCTCTTAGAATTTGTACTCCATGGTTGCATAGTACATGCGCCCGACCAGCGGGTAGGCAAGAGTGCTGAATCTAGAGCCGCCAATCTGCCTGAGATCGTACCCTTTGTTAAAAAGATCATTCACGCCGGCGGATAACTTCCAGTTTTGATCAAAGGAATATTTTAAGCCTAAATCAACAGTGGACAATGCCTGCATATATCTGCTATCGTTGTTATCAGCGCCAAGGAATTGTTTATCCGTATAGGTATATTCGGTAAAGACGTTCAGCTTATCACCAGGGAAGAGGTAATCCAGACGGGCATTCCATACCCACTCCGGTGTATAGGAAATATGGGATTTCATCCCGTTGTAATTCCCCCCCATATTATTACCGGAATATTTTGAAGTCTGCCAGGTCCCTGCCAGGCTAAGGTTGATCCTTTGCCACTTCATATTATGGGTCAGCTCGATGCCATGGACACGGGCGTCATCCATAGGAAAATAACTGGCAGGGGCATTGGGAACGCTGGGCTGCCAAAGGGCAAACTGGTTTTTTGAGCGCCGCTGAAACCAGGTAAGAGAGGTGTCCGTATCCGCCTTAGCCAGCTCGCCTTGCCAATTGATGCTGAAATCAAACTGATGCCCCGTCTCCCAGGTACCGTCCCCGGCAACGTCGAAGAACTGGGCCGCCGCTTTATTGGGGCGAATGGTCGCACCGTCGCCGAAGAGTTCATAGAAATTGGGATGACGGTTATAAGTCCCCCAGCTAGTCTTAAGACTCCAATTTTGGTTAAGCTGCTTTTGCAGGGCGGCTGCACCGGAATACTGCCACTTCTTGTCATTGTCTCCCATGGTATCCATGATGACACGGTCGGCTCGGAGTACCGGTGTGAGTTTAAAATCGCCTCCCTGATTGAGAGTAATGGTATCCTGCAGAGTCAGGTGGTATTCCTGATTTTTGTATTCGTTAATGAATTTCCTGTTTAAATGGGCCATG
>CAMKSY010000113.1 GCA_946415545.1 uncultured Pelosinus sp.
TTTTTTTATCGATATGGTAAATGTATGCCAATACCTCAGCTACAGCCTGATATAATTCAGGAGGAATTTCCCGATCTAACTCAACTGCCATTAACATACTGGCTAATGTCTTATTTTGATATATGGGAACTGAATGTTGGCTTGCTGTAGAGATTATTTTATCAGCCATATAACCAGTACCTTTAGCTACAACTCTTGGCGCATCCGTATTAGACTGATAGCTTATTGCAATAGCTTTCTGCGCTTTATCTGATTTTTCTTTATTCATATTTCTATACTTCCCCATGACTTAATTGGTTCAAAGCTTCTTCTATGTATAGGGCACGGACCAAATTGTTGCAATGCCTTTAGATGTTCTGCCGTACCATAGCCTTTATGCTTTGCAAATCCATACTGTGGAAATTGTTTATCATATTCTCGCATTAAATTATCCCGTTCTACTTTCGCAATAATAGAAGCAGCTCCAATAGAGGCACTAATAGCGTCTCCACCAATTAATGACAGGGAGTGCATTTTTAAATCAGGCAAGGGAACAGCATCAATTAATACGGCATGGGGTCTTTGATGAAGTTCCTTAATAGCTTCATACATACCTGATATAGTTGCATTATAAATATTCAGATCATCAATTACGTCAATATCTATGACAATGTGCTGCACACTAATTGCAACTTCTTTTATCGCATGATACAAATATTCTCGCTGCTTAACTGATAGCTTTTTCGAGTCATTAATAGATGGTAAGTGGCAACCGATAGGCAAGATAACAGCACCAACTACTAATGGACCTGCTAAAGGACCACGACCTGCTTCATCAACACCCGCAATTAAATTATATCCCTTAGCTGCAAGCATTCGTTCCTGTTTATATAGGCCTTGAATACGCTGCTTTTCTCGTAATTCTTGTTCCTGCCTTTTTTGCCATTTGCTAAATAAGCGAGCTACTGAGATTCGAGAATCTTTTTTTAAATTATTTATTATCGATATTGACAAATTATTGTCTTCCAAAAGTTTAGCAATCTCGACTACTGTCATTTGTTCTACATTCAATATTCTTAAACCTCCAGTGGACATGTAAAATGAGTATAGTATGTATTCTCGCAAAACTTGTGAAATCCTTGTTGGATAATCTTAATTTTATAGTCTAACATTACCATAGATATCATGTTTGTAAAGAAATAGCCCTCTCTATCTAAAATTGAAGAGAAAAAAGTCAATGCAATTTTTCATATATATAGTAGTATCATCTTCAAGAGTTTTTTCGGTATCTGCCAAATTTTCTATTTAACCAGATAATTGATCATACACGAACAGCCTCTTCTATTAATTGCTCAATGATTTTTTGCCGTGTAAAAATTGGCTGTCCTGAGAAGAAGACGATATTACATCTCATTCGGTCTAGAATGTAACTTCGACTAGACTGATAAACATGCTTGTTCTCTGAGGTTTTAGGAATCAGATAGGCTGCTGCCTGTTTTAAAATGGCTGTCAGGTTAGAAATCGGCCTAGTTATCGCTCACACATTTCTTGTGGTTTCTAAGGCATTTTTAACTGACTCTGGTTCTATTTTCTCAGCTCTCTTTAGTACATCGTCCCCAATTACCTTGGTTACAGGCGCAGTCTGTATAACATTTCACTATATCACCTCCATTTGTATATATAAAAAACCCGCACATGCAGGTCTTATTTAAGATTTATTATAAAATTAGAAATTATATTTTCCAGAGGTTTATTGATCTAACATAAAAATAGCACCCTTTAAGGGAGCTTAATTAGGCTAGTATTATTAAATACTACATAATTTATTTTAAAAAACTGATTATACCTATTACAATCAAAATAGGTGCCCAATATTCCACACGGATCCAAAACATACTATGTTGAAGCTAATCTAACTTCCTCACCAGTCTTAGGATCAAGTAATATGCGCTCCGAATTTTGATTTAATCGCTTTCCAGCAAACCAAACAAGTAGAGCAGCAATAAAAAGTGCTAATGATACTGGCCACTTATTAAGGCTATAATATCCTTTAAAGAATATCGCATCAAAAGGTAATTGCACTATCAAACATACCAAAATAGTAATTATAGGGACTATAAATCCATAACTTCTCCAAATAAGCATAAGTTCCTCCATCAAACAATTAATTATTTCAACATATATTTTTCGACATTTTCCACCCATTTCCTGATACTTGAGAAGTAAAAGAGATAGATTATAATAAGACCAACTTTATAATCCCAATTTTGCCTAACCATTCATCTTCAGCATATATTTATGTATCGCCAATCAGTAGTAAAAAAGATTTTAAAAGCCTTGATGACATGGTAATTCGCAGTGAAAAAGAAAAAATTTTATTATACAGCCGATTAGGTTTAAAGATTAGATTACAAGAAAGTAGTAGCCTTTACATAGACAATTCTGAAGCGAGACGAATATTATATTCTATTGAAAAGCATCTGCCTTTTGAAAAAGCCTATCATCTTGAATATAAATGTCAATATAACGGATATATCTATTCATTTATTCTTGATGGCAACTACGAAGATTTAGAAACCGATCAGCAAACTATTAACGATGTATTTGATAGTTTTAAACTACTAAAAAAACAAGAAAACAAACATGGAATTACTAATATCTTTACTGTTGATTTCCCAGAAGATTGGACTGTAAAATCGTTTAGTAATTGGGTAAAGTAATGATAACATTTTTTCCGATGATCCAAGAAAGTCTTGATGAATATATTGATCCTATAAAGCGTACGGAGAAAAAATCTATTTAGTTAGAAGATAGTCAAAGCCTATATATCGACAATCAAGAAGCAAAATTGCTAATATATTCTGGCTATAATGCAATCGAAGTCAAATCTTATTAATTGCTATGTGTATGGTGATCAAAATGTCCATTATATTTGGAGTACCGGGAACTACGATGATTTAGAAACTGATCGCAAAACTTTTAATGAAATAATATCTAGTATTAAAATATTAAAGTAACCACACACTAGCACTCGTTGCTAGTTTTTCTATTCTACCCATTCTCCCTCTTGTATGGACTTTCCCCCCTTCTCAATACCTGCCTAGGCATAATGATGGCATTGTTATTTACGTTCGACGTTTTGGCGATAGAATCCAAATTAGCGACGATGGTTACACGCTTTCTGACCTTGAGCTACTGGTTGCCCTATTAATTCTCAAAATAGAAAATGTGTATTGCATTCTTTCCTTAATGGATTCGAAGTTAAACTACAAAACAACGAACTGATTATAAAATCTAGTGATACTAATTTCCCTCAAAAAAGCACTTTCTTATCCAGGCAATCTTATCTGTGAATGATATGTTTCTGCTATCAAGAAATCAGGTAGTAAATATCTTCATTGAAGACTTAGTCGCTTTTTGGGGCGATAACGATACATACGATCTCCAGCTTCATCAAAAGATAGTATGCTATATGTCTTTTTGAACGATAATCGTAAAGTTGCTGAAAATATTTTAACTGCATTTTCAGCATATAATACAGTTCTGTTCCTTTGGTCCAAACGAGAAAACTACATTTATGCTTTAGCAGTTTAAAATCAAAGATGCTCTAACTACTTTTGTTTTCTACTACAACATGTAAAAATATGATTACACAAAAAAGACGCAGCTCTGATCCAGTGTTGGATGGGCTGTGCCTTTCTTTTGAGTAATGATTGCTTGTACGTAAACAAGTCGATAACCGTCATCTGACTCATTCATATTTTAAATTCATATTAAGACTTGTATGGCACCACTGTTCATGTCCAAAGTGACTTTTGCCATTCGCAGAATTAAAAAGCTAGAAGATATTACTCAATCGTGCTTTATATGTTTGAACACCGTCTTTAAATTCAATAATAAACATGCTTTTTTCCGTTGTATGATCGAGTTTTATTGAAATTGGCCCAGTTATCGCTCGTACATCTTTTGTGGTTTCTAAGGCATTCTTAACTGACTCTGGATCTATCTTCTCCGCTCTCTTTAGTGCATCGGCCAGAACTAATATAGTATCATAGCCTAAAACCGAAAATACGTCCGGATATTGACCATATTTACGTTTAAAAGAATCCCGAAACTCCTTAGCGAATGGATCAATATTATCTGCAGCATAACCATGTGTCATATACGTATTATTAAGTGCTTGGTATCCAGCGTACAAAGGGAATCTAAAAGAGTCTAACCCGTCGCCACCTAGAATTGGAATAGTAATGCCTAACCTTCTAGCTTGTGCAATAAACTGGTCAGCTTCCTGATAATATCCCGGAAGATAAATAACATCAGGATTAGTACTTTTCACTTTTAAAATGATATCCATGTAATCGGGTTGATCTCTTTGATAAATAAATGTTGAGAGCATTT
The DNA here is from genome assembly GCA_946415545.1 of uncultured Pelosinus sp. Lineage (GTDB taxonomy): Bacteria > Bacillota > Negativicutes > DSM-13327 > DSM-13327 > Pelosinus. The sequence continues at coordinate 4,378 of CAMKSY010000113.1, forward strand.
CACCACCATAACCGATAAAACTACTCTCAAACGAATTTTTTAGTGAAGTTGAATACTGTGAAGTACTTTCAAAAACAGCAACTGCTTTATGAGCATTTAGATTGTAGAATGCAAACTTTGCCATAATTGATCCCTGTTCTGGGTCGGAAATATTAGTCATAAATGTAAAATTTCGAATATTACCATCTTCATCTTTAGTTACCTTAGTTGTAGAGGCTACCGGCGCTATCTGCGGAACTCTAAGCCATTCTGTTACCTCTGAACATTTAATGACTGAAGAACTAGAGGCTGGTCCGATAATCGCTATAACATTATCTTGATTTATAAGCTCCTCAGTATTTGTTTTACTCATGTCGACAGAGCTCTGGTTATCTTTCCAATGTAAAACTATTGTATTTCCGTTTATATCATTAGTATTGTGAATTTTTTCAAGTGCAAGATCAATCCCTTTCATCACACTTTGCCCATAAATAGAATTCTTACCCGATAGCTCTAGATTCACACCAATTGGGATCCTTTCAGCAAAGCAATTAACCGTTAGTAAAATGAAAGCAACTAGTAAAAACGATAAAAATTTATTCATATCTACTCTCCTTCAATATAGACCTCTCTTAGATTTTCCATAAATAAGAGTCCATCTGAGTATAATGATTTAACATTTTACCATTTTTATCCTGCCAATCCTTGAGATAAAAACCATATCTTTCAATAATGTATAAAAATAAGTATACAAAAAAGATACAGCCTATCCACTAGTAGATAGGCTGTATCTTTCTCTTAAGCAATGATTATCTGTACATGAACAAGTCGGATAACCGTCAGCTGACTCATTCATATGCTAAGTTTTTTTTGAGACTTACTTCTATGAATTATACTATTCACCAAGTCCACCGTCTACTACTCCTACCTATCAAGAACAAATACTCTCACCCCATGGGTACGCCCTAACTCGTATAGTTCTTCGTCTGAAGCATCTATATGAACGTCAAAGATTTTACCTTTAACCGCTCCCCCGGTATCTTCTGCAATACGCCGAAACACTCTGCCGTCAGGCATAACAATCTCAACCTCTGAACCTAGTGGTACTACGTTCGGGTCGACGGCTACAGTCCTGCCTGAGGTAGCTGTTGTGCCCGATGCTGTTTTACCCATATCGTTGTACCAAGTCACCTGTGCGCCATCTATGTAGCGAGCTACTCGATGTCCACCACGGCTAGTCGGGTAAACATCACGCTGCAGTGCCAACTCACGTCTTAGAATTGCTATATCTTTTTGCATGTCCTCAACCTTTTGCTGGTTCACTTGAGCCTCAGAGGTTATTTGTGCTATTCGAGCTTCGTCAGCTTGTTTCTGATCAATGATTGTCTTGTAGTTGACGCCAAAGCCAAATAATAAGGCTATTATAATCGTGCCGATAGTCGATTTTAGTCTCATCCTATCACTCCTTTAAATGATATAGTAAGGCTTAACTTATATTATATCTGTAAAGTGGAAGCGGTATCAATGGATAATTTTTCTTATTGTTCTAAAAGGTCAGAAAGATCGCTATTTTCCTTGCTATCTACAATAAAATAACCATATTTAACAATAATATGTAAGTAAAATAAAAACAGCCCTGTTCCACTAATGGATGGGCTGTGCTTTTACTCCTACATTTCTATTTCTGATATTTAAATAGAAATTGTTCAATTAACATTTACAGCAATATTGTGATTTACTATAACAACCCAAAATGAGCACTCTCGATAATTGATTTCATTTGACATAAGCAAAAGGGGTGTCCGGCTGGGTCAAACATAACTCTACAATTATTAGAAAATTGCTTATCTGCGATTGTTGCTCCACAAAGGATTGCATGTTGAACTGCTTTTTCTAAATCATTAACGGCAAAGTCTATATGTGCCATTTGCTGTTGAGCTTCAGGCTCTTCCGGCCACACAGGCGGTTTATACTCAGGATTCTGTTGGAACAATATACAGGGATATGTTCCCTGATTAGTTCCTGGAGCGTATACACATGTCCACTCTTCATCGATAGACATTATTTCCCACTTGAGCAACGCCGCATAAAATTTTGCTAATTCATGCGAGTCTTTGCAATCCACCGTAAATGAGTACATTTTGATTTTCAATTCATCATCCATAATGCTTATAGCTCCTAATATAAATATAAATATAAATAATCTGCTCTACAAATTAAAATTTGATGAGTTCAATATACGAGGATTTGTAGCATCAAATAAAGTAAGTTACACCTTATTATGTTCTTTCGAGATCACGACTTCCTACTAAATATTACATTATAAAATCGATTTCCACGAAGAGATTTACATAGTCGAGTTAAAGTTGCATGGATGTTGAAGGTATGTAAAATATGAGTGACTTAACATAATTTAGAAGGATTTTCCTATTTGCCTATCAAAACCATATATAATGGTATAACCTTTTAGCTGTCAATACCCAAGGAGGTCTTTTCATGTTCGGAAAACTATTCAATAAAGCTGCTAAACTAGTTTAGCAATCTCGACTACTGCCATTTGCTCTACATTCAATATTCTTAAACCTCTAGTGGACATGTAAAATGAGTATAGTATATATTCTCGCAAAACTTGTGAAATCCTTGTTGGATAATCTTAATACGCCAAATAAAAATACTGTCTCACTCGAAGGTAAAAAGGTATCAAGGTTATTTTTTTTGATCCCTAATACTCTCTAAAACACTGGTCTCTTTTACTGCTTTGCTTAATCTTTGAGTATCATCTATCCATTTTTCTTGCGATTCTTGGGGATTTAGATATCCAAATTGTAGCCCAATATTCTCTAAAGTATTTTTAAATTCTGGATCTACAATGATAGCTTTTAAACCATTCGCAAGCTTAGTTTTTACCTCAATAGGCATTTCCTTAGGAACAGCAACACCTATCCAATAACTAAATACAATGTCTAGACCTTGCTCTTTAAATGTTGGTACATCGGAAAAAGCCGGGTCATTCGATCGCTGTTCACCTGTTACCGCCAGTGCTCTGATTGCACCACTTTTGATATGCTCTCTTATTGTAGCCGGATTAGCAATAATAACTTGTACATGTTCACCTAACAAAGCTGCCAATGTTTCTGATGCACCTCGGAAAGGAACAGGTTCAAGTGTAATGCCTGCAGTTTGAGCAAACATTTCGCCAAGTACATGAGAAATTGAACCCATGCCACTGTTTCCAAATTTTAATTTCTCTGGATGTTGCTGAGCATATCTAACTAAATCATCAACATTTTTCCACGGACTATTAGCCTGGACTACCATTACCATTGAGTGAGATGAAACCTGTGCTAGTGGCTCTAGGGCGGTAGGATAATTGTATTTGGCCGGGCTTAATAATGGCTGCAAGATAATTTCAACACCGGTGATGCCAATGGTATAGCCATCTGGAGTAGCACTAGCCAATTCATTCCAGGCTACGGTGCCTGCTCCCCCAGGCTTATTAACAATAACTAAAGGTTGGCCTAGATGCTGTTCTGCAGTTTTTTCCAACGCTCTAGCTACCAGATCTAATCCTCCCCCAGCACTAAAAGGTACAATTACATTAATTGGTTTATCGGGATAGTTGTTTGTTTTAGTTACCGTTTTGGAATCCATCATAGTACAACCTCCTATCATGATTGAAATAAATAACAAATACACCGACAACGAAATCATTATTCTCTTTTCCAATATCATTTCATCCTCCTTGTATACTTTAAGGTTTTTCTACTATTTTACTTTAAATACAATTTCCTACATTTAATGCTAGTATTTCTCCAATAAATGGCAAATTCCTCCTTTAGCTTATAAAGAGAAAATAGTTGTCTTACCCGAAGGCAAAACGACTAGCAAACTAATCTTTTAGCGGTACCACTTTAAAACTTATAATCTTATCAAAGGCTAAGTACTCTTTACTTAGATCAAGAATGTCATTGCATAACAAGTATTACCAGTACCAACAGTACGATCATACCATTTAATAAATTTTTCATCTTGACTGTAGACACTCTATATTCCGTTCACTAGAATCGTTCATGGCAATTCGTAACAGCCCATTACCATTTGGAGCTTGCGGCTCAGGATCAAAATCAGAAATCCAGCGAGCTACTCCTTTGGAGATCCTAAGCTCATCTATATATCCTCCAAAGTAGATAGCAGGATTATTATAGAGAGCGCCGAACTACCGCAAAATGCTTATATGAATTCAACAGAATTGCATTACTTGTTAAATTTATATCATTGCTTATTCCATCACTCGATAAGGCAAAATTTAGTGTTTTATTATAAATATATGCACTCCACAAATTTGAACCTTCACCAGCTGAATGTCAATGTCGAATATTAAAGCACTTAGCTTCCTATACCCCTCACGAATGTCACGATAGCAGTACTTCCACCAATTCCTTCACTTTCACATATACTCGTAATTTCCAATCCATCAAGGTAAACAGCCTGTATAATGCGATACCATCTCTCATCCTCAGTCTTTCCTGATTTCTCACAATAAATTTAATACAGCCTTAAGCATTTGCTCTATATGGACCAGGATGATATAGGTCTAGATATGCTTTCTAATAGATTCAATATAGATATCACTACTATAACGCTCAAGGGAGTCAAGTACAACAATGATTCTCTCGTTCGTTATAGCCTTAGGTAAATCAAACACCGATTCCTTGAAATGCTCTTCCAAAAGTGGATAGTGCTTTAAAAGCAACTTAGTATTTCAAACGTGTATTTCACAATTTAGGTAATACCATGATAAATGAAGAAACAGTAATTAAGATATAAAAATGACAATAGATAACACCTTTCGTAATCAATGAAAGTTCCCCATCAATATTTATTTTTTTTGATATTCACCTCTCTGCTTCGCTATCATACAATACATTAATTGATGATAAAGGAGGAATACTTATGGGTTTTGGTTTTGGAGGCGGCGGTCGTAATGGCTTCGGTGGTTCCGGCTGCATTATTATTATAATCATCATCTTATTACTTTTCTGCTGCGACAATAACGATTGTTCTTCTGGTTGTTAGTTCTAATTCTCACCAAACCGTATACTCTTACAGCCACGTTTCTACCAGAACGTGGCTGTTTTTTTGCATATAAAAAGCGCCCATAGGACGCTTTACAAATGGTTTGACTGTAATCTGTTTTGTCTTTGATAACGATAATATTCGTTTATTTTAATATCTAATAACTGGCTTGCTCTGATCGTCTCTGAGGAATTTATACTTGTTTTCGTTACAATATCATGAAGCTCTTCACGTAGTTTTTCTGTATCTTCCCATAATTTTTTAGTTACTAAATCATCCATCGCCTTTCATCCCCTTTGAGTATAATACTACCGAAAGAGAAAAAAATTGTATGTGATTTATCTCATCTTGGCATAACATTAGTAATTAGATCCTTCATCATTTTCAGCCTACTTGGTAATAAATCTGAAAATTTTTAATATCCATCCCTTATACTCTGTTAGCAATTGATAATAAATAACAACTGCTTAGTCACCTTTATTTATTATAGATCATATTATGTATAATGGATGCTCCTATAGTAAAATTTAGAGGTGATGCCACAATGAACTATGATTGGGAAGACCCTGAGATTGAAGAATGGAGAGAGATCTTAACTGATCAAAGTGAATTTCAATTAGAATATAATACGAATGATTATCGTAAATCATGCTCATGTTGGCCCAGACAAGACTACTGGTATAATGACCATTGTAATGATCATTATCAGCAATATAACGGTTGTTGGCCTAGATACTTCTGCTGGCCCAGACAATCCTGCTGGCCTAGAGGCAATTGTTGGCCTTGGAAAGCATGTTGGCCTAGACAAGGTTGCTGTCCACGTTAGTATTCTTATTCATATCAAGCCTTCGGGCTTTTTCTTTTATACCTCAAACTTTAATAACAATTGATACCGGTTAATCACCTCTATCCGACACATTACATATTATGTATAAAGAATCGCTAATATGAGAATCAATGAATCTCATATTCTTTCTCCAAGTTAATGGTTAATGATTAACTGACAGATAAACAAATACCAGGAGGGATTTTTGTGGATAATAAACAACGGAAAAAGGTTACCGCTAATTCTATAAAAATCACTTATGGCGGTCGAAAAGATAATTCCAAGCAAACCAGTGACCAGAGCGCTAAAACACATCCGAAACAAAAAAACTTTAATTGATAAGAATGGCTGTTCTTTTTAGAGCAGCCATTCTAATTTATTCCCATTAAAGGCAAGATTCTCGCCCTCACCAATCAGATCATAATTCAGCTCCCGGATCCCCTCTCTCGAAAATTTGCAGCCTGGGGATCTCCCCTTGACAGTACTGTTTACATGAAATTGAACCCATGCTACTATTTAAGACATGAGATATACTGATTATTTTTTAACACAGTCCACTCCACTGATGAGTAGGCTATCTTTCTTTTGATCAATGAACTGGTCCATGAACAAGTCGGATAACTATCAGTTGACTAATTCAGATGTTAAATTCATATTAAGACTTGCATAGTGCCGCTGTCATTTTCAGAAATGACACTTGTATTGTAAAGAAGATGACCCATGTCCAATACAGGAATCATCTTCTTTAAACTGCATAGTCTTTTTTTATAATGGATGGACTGTCTTTTATTCCTGTATACTATTTTTACTTCGATCAACCTTCAAAGAATAAGGGGATTGGTTTTTTATGCTTTTAAATAAATTAAGAGACAAGCTCTCAGGTGAATTTACATACGAAATGATTAGAATATTGCTAAGCAGCTCATAAATGAAGTAATTGTTTGTACCGAGCATATGGCTGAGAAAGATATCTTCTTTTATCTTGACACATATTTCACTCTTTTTCCTTGATGGAACCAAGTATAGGCGGATTGATCTACTATTGGGTATTTTCTGCCTAGCAGCCTACTTAATAACTTTTAAACATTCTGCCGCTTGATTGAGATCACGCAAA
>CAMKSY010000114.1 GCA_946415545.1 uncultured Pelosinus sp.
GTATTAATTTGATTATTTTACATTTACTATTTCTTTTTTATTTATTTTTACATTTTACTGAATCTATCTATAAAAATACCTCTTATTATATCAAATTGTATGTTTTCATACATCTGAATAAAAGAGGCATTTATACTTACTACCATATGGCTACTTACCAAATTTTTTAATCATTTGTTCAATGGTTTCGTCAGGCATACTGCCGTGGATTGGAATCACAATATGATGCTGAGCCATTAAAGAGCTTTCTACGGCAACTGCTGCTGCTATCGACAGATTTGTCCCCCATTTGGATCTACCATCATCACCAATCACTCCTGCCAAATTGCCAATCACATTTTTTATGGAATTTGCAACCATTACGCTATCACCATTCATCAGCCATGTAATAGCAGCACTGGCACCTGATACAGCTGATACCGGACTACTGCATAAAGCTGGTAAATGATCGGTCCGAACTCTGAAATAAATCGTAATCCCAAGGCTAATGGCAATGGCCCTGGCTAATCGTTCTTTGGAGACATGCAATTTTTTACTTACAGCATACACAGGAACAATGGCAGTTATTCCATAGCTGCCATTGCCTGCGCAGCTCATAAATTTGATATTCTCACCGGACATACTGGCATCAGCAGCAGCGGCTGTCAACATCTTTGCATAATTGACAATATCATCTGACAGCACGCCCTCAGCGATTAAGGAATGAAAGAATGCTCCAATTCCCAGCCCCATTTTCTTGGCAATACCAATTTCTGCGGCAAAATAATTCATTTCTACACCATCGAGCAGAAATTCCATCTCATACCAAGGCATCTTCTCAATGATGGAAATCATATCTTCAATATGTATTTCATCTCCTTGAAAAACAGTACGTTCCTTTGCCGTCTCCCCACTCTCATCTTGTTTAAAAATAAATTGCCCATTTTGGGTAATGCTGACTACATTCGTATGTGTATCTTTGATGATGACATGACACTCTTCCTGCCCGAATCTAAGATAAGCCTCAATCCATAACCCCATCTTACTATCATCAATGGAAACGGTAACCTCTTTTTGTTTTAAAAAACCTTTTCCTTGCTTCAGTTCCTCAGTCGTTATATGGGCTAAGATTGACAGCTGCTTTTCAGGTTGTCTTCTTATGGCTCCTAGTACTGCTGCAATCTCCAAGCCTGTCTCCTTTGTACCGGGAATAACTGCAGCAGCACCATCTGTATTTAACTTGGCATTCACAATAATGGAAATACTGTCAAATCTGCCGCCTAATGTCTCACTGGCATAAGCAGCAGCCAAAGCAATTGCTCCGGCCTCCAGGTTCCCCACCGCCGGCAATACTTCAGCTCTTAATATATTTAGCAACAAATTGTAATTCACAATCCATTACCCCCATTCACAACTATATCATTGTGCATCAAATGCTACATTGGTAATCCCAGAAATATTTAAAAGGCTAACTGTCACCTGATTCCGCTCGGCCTCCCTAGGAATATATACCGTAAAGACTATTTTCAGCAATTCTTTTTGCTCCCGAACATCTACATTTCGAATTTGGATGCCATATATACCTAGTATGGAAGCAATCTTCCCGATTTGCCCAGGTGTATCAATCGTCGTAATCGCCAACTCCACAAGGGAATGATGATCTTTTTTTTCAATGCGGGATAAAATGCTTAATGTCAGAAATACAAATGCGGTCGTCATGAAAGCTCCCATGTAGTATCCGCTGCCTACGGCCAAGCCCACACCAGATACTACCCATAAGCTGGCTGCCGTTGTCAATCCTCTAACCGTTGAGCCTTCTTTCATAATACTGCCTGCACCTAGAAAACCAATGCCACTGACTACCTGGGCTGCCAGTCGGGTAGGATCTGCATTTGTATATCCCTGAACCGATGCATAGATTTTAATGGACAAAATCATAATTAAACAAGAACCAATCGATACTAAAATATGCGTCCTGAGTCCTGCCGATTTATGATGGGATTCCCGTTCGTAGCCAATAAAACCTCCCAAAATACTGGCTAGTAATAATCGAATCGCCATCTCCCACTCTACAACCATAGCCTAAACCCCCTTGTGTGGTATGTCAAAGGTGCGAATAAACGCTTAACATTCATAATATCTAACGTATAGTATACATTTTTTTTTCACTACATACAATCATTGGCATTTTAATAATCTGACAAGAAAATAACTGACCCCAGAGGTACAGAGAAAGCAGAGAAAAGACAGAGGCGTAACTCTTACAAGTTACGCCTTATTACTTCAATACCGCTTACGCTTTGACGAGGAGGGAATATTCTGTTCCTCCCGATATTTAGCTACAGTCCGCCTGGATATTTTCATTCCATGTTGGCAGAGAATTTCTGATAATGCTTGATCGCTGAAAGGATCAGAAGAATCTTCGGTATTAATCAATTCTTTAATTTTTTGCTTTACTTTCGTTGCAGATACATCCTGACCGCCATCACTGCTTTGCACAGCTGTTGAGAAAAAACTGCGCAGGCTGACGAGCCCATGGGGCGTGTCTACATATTTATTAGCAATTGCACGACTCACGGTAGATTCATGGACTTCTATCTTCTCAGCTACTTTTTTCATAACCAAAGGCCGTAAGAATTTTGCGCCTTTATCAAAAAAGTCCTGCTGCAGCTCAATAATTGCTTCCATCACATTATATAAAGTGCGACGGCGCTGTTCAATACTCTTAATCAGCCAAACGGCAGAGTTTAAACGGCCTTCAATAAACTTTTTGGACTCATTGTCAGCATCAACCGCCACACGGCGATAATAAGGATTAATTGTCAGTCTAGGAACACTCGTGTCATTTACAGTAATTACATACTTGCCGTTTACTCTTTCCACAGTCATATCCGCTACGATATAACTACACTGATCATTACCAAACGCGCGGCCTGGCTTGGGATCAAAGGTACGAATTACATCCACCGCTTGCTGTATTTCCTGAGGGCTGCAATTTAGTTTTTCTGCAATTGCTTTATACTTACCTGCTGCCACCTCAGGAAGATGATGACAAATAATATCTTCTACCAATGTAGTATAAGTGCCTTTTTGCTGACATTGCAGCAGTAAGCATTCTTGTAAGTCCCGTGCTCCTACACCCATAGGATCAAAGGTCTGAATCAGATTAAGAACTTCTAAGACCATATCTTCGCTTGTACCTAGGATATTTGCGGCTTCTGACAACGTACCGCATAAATAGCCATTTTCATCAATACAGCCAATCAGATAATACCCTATTCGTTTAGCAGCCTCGTCTCGTACTGCTAAATGCAATTGGAATTCCAAATGCTCATGCAAAGAAACATTGTTTTTAACGAACTTTTCTACAGTCGTTTTTTCATCATCTACTACCATATACTCCGACTTCTTATCAATCCCTTGATTAAAGTAATCATCCCAGTTCAAATAGTCATCCAGCTGCTCTTTTGGATTTTCATTTACAGAATCTGCTTCAGGATCATCAACCTCTTTTTCCGCTATCTCTAATACAGGATTCTCCATAATTTCTTGTTCGATCATATCTGATAATTCCAAAGCAGAAAGCTGTAAAATGGCGATTGCCTGCCGTAGTTCAGGTGTCATCATTAACTTTTGGTTCAATTCTAATTTAAGACCATAACCTAGGTTGATAGGAATCACCTCCTATAGCTTATTCAACATATGCGCGGTAATTGATCACCTACCAGCATATCCAGTAATCGAACGCCGCCAATCCTGGTACGTAAGCCAACCTGTCCACGAGGCTCCTTCACGACTTTACCAATTACTCGCGCTTCACTTCCGTAAACATGTTGCTTCATAATATCTAATACTTGATCTGTCGATTCCTGCTCCACAAAAACAATCATCTTTCCTTCATTGGCCAAATACAGCGGATCAAAACCTAAAATATCGCATGCAGCCTGTACAGCTGGTGGTATAGGAATATGAGTTTCCTCTAACATAATACCGACCCCGGATTGCAGAGCAATCTCATTTAGAGTGGTTGCAAGACCGCCTCGGGTTGGATCTCGCAGTACAGCTACCTTGGGTACTGCCGTCAACATCGCCTCTACCAGGCCATTGAGTGGTGCACAGTCACTGCGTACACTTTGAGGAAACTGTAATCCATGTCGTTCTCCCATTACCGCCAAAGAATGTTCACCTAGATAGCCGCTCAGAATAATATTTTGCCCAGGCAAAGCATTTTTACCTGAGATGTGAATACCATCCATGATCCTGCCAATACCAGCAGTATTGATATAAATACCATCCACCGCTCCTTTTTCCACGACCTTCGTATCACCGGTTACAATATACACACCAGCTTCCTTGGCTGCTTGCTGCATAGAGGCAACAATACGCTGCAGATCAGCAATCGGAAAACCTTCCTCCAGTACAAAACCAGCGCTTAGATACAATGGAAGAGCACCATTCATCGCTATGTCATTTACTGTACCGCATACTGCCAGCTTGCCAATATCTCCACCAGGAAAAAACAAAGGTTTTACTACATAAGAGTCCGTGGAGAAGGCCAAACGGCACCCACTGATTTGAAGCTGCGCCCCATCATTCATCTCTCCTAAAATCTCATTGGCAAAAGCGGGCCACATTACATTCTTTATCAAATCATGACTTAACTTCCCGCCGCTGCCATGGGCTAGCTGAACACGCTCATTGCTCACACCTGCCACCTCCCTGCTCCGTACTTATACCATGCTGCACAAGTACCTTCTACTGACACCATACATGATCCAATGGGATGCTCAGGTCTACAAGCTTTTCCAAACAAAAGACAGTCCGAAGGCCGGAGTAGACCGCGCAGTACTTTTCCACACTGACATTGGCTGGCTTCCTTTGTCTCCTCTACTATTATAGGTATGTTCAAAAGAGCATCAAATGCCTGATATTTTTCTCGAATGGACATCCCTGAGTCTGGGATTTTACCAAGCCCCCGCCATACAGCATCCGTTTGCTGATATACCTGGGACAAAATAGCAGAGGCATACGGATTTCCATCTTTCGGTACAATGCGACTGTATTGATTCTCCAGCCTTGCTGTGTGATCGTAAATTTGCAGCATGAGCATGTATACTGCTTGCAAGATATCTAAAGGTTCAAAACCCGCTACAACTCCCGGGATATGGTATTCCTTGCTTAAAAAATCATATGGCTTAAGTCCAATGACAGCACTGACATGACCAGGCAGTAAGAAGCCATCCACATGACTATTACCAGATGCCAGCAGAGCCCTAAGAGCAGGCGGCACTAGCTTATGAGCTGACAGAACATAGAAATTAGTAAGATGTGCCTCATCCGCCATCAGAATTGCTGCAGCTGCAGTAGGAGATGTCGTTTCAAAGCCGACTGCCAGGAAAATCACTTTTTTATCGGGATTTTCAGCAGCAATTTCCAAAGCTTCCAAAGAAGAATATACAATACGAATATCAGATCCCTGTGCTTTTTCTTTCGCTAATGTAGAAGAAGAACCAGGTACTTTTAGCATATCCCCAAAAGTCGTAATCATAACATCAGATTTTCTACTATAAGCAATTGCAGTGTCTAAATATTCATTTGGCGTCACACACACAGGACATCCTGGCCCGCTAACCAATTCTACATTTTCCGGCAGCAACTGACGAATCCCAGACTTAAAAATCGATACGGTATGGGTACCGCATACTTCCATTAAGCGAACCGATCTCCCACTGGCTAATGTTTCAATCTCCCTAGTAAAAAAAGCAGCGGTTTTTTTTACTTCATCATTTGTCATGCTCAGCATACTGTTCCAACTCCTTGAATAGGGCCAAGGTTTTCTTTGCTTCTTCCTCATCAATAACCTGAACCGCAAATCCTGCATGCATTAATACAAAATCTCCTACCTGGGCATCAGGCAAAAGCATAACACTCACATTGCGCGTCACACCCCCAACTTCAATCGTAGCCAACATATCCTGCCTCGCCAGAATTTTTCCTGGTACAGCTAAACACATAGGATCACCTCTTTCTCATACATGCTCCAGCCACAGCTGCCTGCCCGAAAGCAAGACCCCCATCATTAGGCGGAACAAGCTCATTCGTATACACACTCATACCCTCTTGTTGCAAGATTCCGAATACTCTTTTTAAAATAGTCGTATTCTGCCACACGCCGCCACTAAGTGCGACCTTTTCTATACCTGTATCATCTCTTATCTGCTTAACCATAGTGACAACCGCATCTGCTATGGTTGCATGAAAACAAGCTGCTAAATAATCAACTGAACTTCCTTTGCGTAGCGCTTCTGTCAGGGCAGCAAAGGTAAGCATAAAATCTAAAATATAGGGACTCCCTTGAGAAATTTCATAAGGCAATACCTGTCCATATTGCTTGTACCCTGCCCTCTCTAACTCAATGGCTCCTTGCCCTTCGTAGTGAATGGTATGACAAATACCTAATATTCCTGCTGCGATATCAAATAAGCGGCCTGCACTGGAGGTCAGCGGAGCATTAATTCCCTTCTCAGCAGCCTGTACCATCAGCTCCCAGCCTGGAGACAAATTATGACACAGCTTGATATCAAAAGCAGCAAATTCTTTTCCATATAGATTATATAACACCCAGGCCGCTATGCGCCATGGTTCTTTAATAGCTTTCGCACCGCCAGGCAAAGGTAAATTTTTACAATGACCAAGGCGAACAAAATCGGTGCTGTCAGCTACTAAGAATTCTCCTCCCCACAAAGTTCCATCGCATCCATAGCCAGTACCGTCAAAAGCAACACCAATTACCTTATCGCGAATATCGTGCTCTGCCAGTACTGATGCAATATGAGCATGATGATGCTGCACCCCTAGGTGGGAAATAGGCAAAGACAAAGCATATTTTGAAGCTAAGTATTCAGGATGCCAATCATAAGCAACTAAAGCAGGTTCGATGGAAAATAATTGTTTATAGTGTTCAATAGCCGCAAGATATGCTTCATAAGTTGCCATATTCTCTAAATCCCCCATATGACTGCTCAAAAAAGCAAAAGAACCGCGAGTTAGGCAAAAGGTATTTTTAGCTTCGCCACCAACCGCCAAAATGGACGGTATTTCCTGGGAAATTTTTATGGGTTTAGGAGCAAATCCTCGACTACGCCGCAATATTTGTCGTCTGCTCTCCACTATTCGCATCACAGAATCATCACTTTGCTGGAAAATTTCCCGATTATGCACCAAAAAATAATCCGCGATCCTACCTAATAATTGGAAGGCTTCTTGATCTTTATATACAATCGGCTCGTTGCTTATATTTCCGCTGGTCATTACCCATGTATCCTGTTCTGCCAGAAGCAGCCAATGAATCGGCGCATAAGGCAGCATCACACCCAGAAAGTCTGTACCTGGCGCAACACTCTGTGCTAAATCAGCTCCAGCCTTTTTTGCTAATAACACAATCGGTCGCGCAGCGCTTATCAATAAAAGTTCTTCTTTCTCTGACACTTCACATAATTGTTTGATTCTTTCTATACTACCACACATAAGAGCAAAGGGTTTATCTTCCCTGATCTTACGAGTGCGTAATTGACTAACGGCTTGTTCCTGACGAGCATCACAAGCTAAGTGATAGCCGCCAATGCCTTTGATTGCCACAATATGTCCTTCTGCAATCAGCCGCCTGGTTTCCCGGGAGACATCACAGGCAATCGGTACTCCCTCCCTTGTAAGAAGTCGAAAGGCAGGACCACATTCTGGGCAAGCATTAGGTTGGGCATGAAACCGCCTGTCACGGGGATTATCATATTCAGCCTGGCAGCTAGGGCACATCGGAAACGTATTCATCGTAGTAGCAGCACGATCATAAGGAACATCTTTAATAATGCTATAACGTGGACCACAGTTTGTACAATTTGTAAACCCATAACGATACCGTCTGTTTCCAGGGTCTGCAATTTCCCTTAAACAATCAGAGCAAGTAGCGACATCGGGAGAAACCCACGCTGTCTTTTGCGTCTCTTCTCTGCTGTACCGAATTATGAACTCTGTATCTCCAAGCAGATTGAGTGAATTAACAATTACTTCCTCCACCACTGCAAGAGGAGGCGCAGAAATTTTTAGTTCCTCTAGAAAACGCGAAACTGCTAAAGTATCTCCTTCTGCCTCAATTTCAACCCCCTGGGAATTATTCAGCACCCAGCCCGTTACATGACAACGCTGTGCTAGATTATAAACAAAGGGGCGGAAACCCACCCCTTGTACAATACCTCGTATGTGTATGGCAAGACGCTGCATAGTATTGTCCCCTCTACTATTTTCCGCTTTCCAATCTTAACAATGCCTGAATCATTAAGGCACATTCCAGTCTCTTTTTCTGCAATTCACAGCCAATTTCATAGGGAATATTAATATCTTTATTAAATAAGTCTGCATTTGCATGACAGCCGCCGCTGCAATAAAAACGTGCCCAACAGTCACGACACTCACTTTTATTTAAAACATGGCTCTGACGAAATTGATCTGGCAATGTAGTATTTTTCACACCATCAAACACATTACCCAGTAAAAATTCTTCCCGCCCGACAAATTGATGACAAGGATATAAATCTCCCTCAGGCGTTACAGCAAAATATTCATGCCCAGCGCCACAGCCGCTTAAACGCTTTGCGACACAAGGGCCATTATCAAGGTCTAAATTAAAATGAAAAAACTCAAAGCCCTGTCCCTTACGCTTACGTTCGAGATAGGCTTGCGCCAGAAGTTCATATTGGGCAAACAATTGAGGAAGATGTTCCTTCGTAAGAGCATAGTCACAATCCTGGGCTACAACAGGCTCCACAGATAATTGAGTGAATCCTTTATCGGCGATATCTAATACATCCGCAGCAAAATCTAAATTATGAGCAGTAAAAGTACCTCTCAGATAATAATTCTGTCCGCTGCGAGAGTCAATGGTTTTTGTTACGTTTTTCAAAATCATATCATAACTGCCCGCACCATTTACAAAAGGACGCATGTTGTCATGCACTTCCCGCCGTCCATCTAAGCTAAGTACCAGGCTAATATTATTATCATTCAGATACTGGTTGATCTCATCATTTAAAAGTACGCCATTAGTCGTCAACGTTAGTTTAAACTTCTTGCCAGTCTCTTGCTCACGACGACGAATATAAGATACTGCATGACGCACTGTCCCCATATTCATAAGAGGTTCACCGCCGAAAAAGTCGATCTCGCTGTTAATGCGTGGTCCACTGTTTTCAATAATGAACTCTATCGCCCTTTCGGCTACTTCCTTACTCATCAAACCACGGGTATGTCCAAAGTCTCCTGTCCCAGCAAAGCAATAGTTACAGCGTAAATTACAGTCATGAGCTACATGTAAACACACAGACTTTACTAAGGCCTTTTGACTAAAATGCAGCGGTACTTCTACCATCTTGGAAAACAATTTATCCTCATCCATTAATTGATGCAGTTCCGCTAATACTTCCTTTATTTCTTCAACCGCATAATGAGTAGAGAATTCTGCCAATACCTCTTCATCATTGCTGCCATTAAAAATATCCATCATATCGTAAACTAATTTATCTACAACGTGGACAGCTCCACTGTTAATATCTAATATAATATATAGACCATTTAAGTAAAATTTATGTATACTCATTTTTGTTATTCACCTTTAAGCTAAATTATTTTGATTATAGAAGTAAAAAATGGCTAGCATTCTTTCTTCCGCCTTTGCGGCTGATTCATTACTTAAGAAGAGACTTGGCTTACGCCAAGTCCTCAGACGCAGGCAAAAGCCTTCGCCGCTCTTACTTGAAATCAAGCCCTCTGCCATTAGGACAGAGGGCTGTCTTGACGGTCTACTTTTGGCAGACCTGATTGCCAACGGTGCATGATGTCTTGCAGGCCGATTGGCAGGAAGTCTGGCACTCTCCACAGCCACCAGTATGTACAGTTTCCTGTAAAGAAGCTTTATTAACAGTAATAATATGCTTTGCCATGATAAATCCCCTCCTTGCCCATAATTTTATTTCTTGCTTTACCTATTTTATACGTTTTTGCAATACTAAGCAATAGCTATTAAAAATTGCCTTATCGATATCAAAATTCCTAAAAAAACGTTAATACACCTATTTTTAACAACAGAGGCGCAGAGAACACAGAGAAAATATAAATAAGGCTAAACCTCCCCCTCAGCGTACTCTGCGCCTTTGCGGTTAATCACTCTTCCTTATTTTCTAGTACGCTTGCCATCCTTTTGTCATTGCGAAGCATGAAACAACCTCGGCTTACTACTTATGCCTGGGCTTGGACTGCGGTCATGGCAATGACTCCAACAATGTCTTCTGCTTTACATCCCCTTGATAAATCATTAATTGGTTTGGCAAGCCCCTGAGTGACAGGACCATATGCTTGAGCTTTTGCAAGCCGTTCCACAAGTTTATAGCCAATATTTCCTGCATTGAGATCGGGGAATATCAGTACATTGGCCTTCCCTGCCACATTGCTATTTGGTGCTTTTAACTTAGCTGTGCTAGCAACCAATGCTGCATCCACCTGCATTTCTCCATCAATAAGCAAATCAGGTGCTTTTTGTTTTGCCAAGGCAGTCGCTTGTACTACCTTTTGGGTGAGGATACTATTGGCACTACCATAAGTAGAATAGGAAAGCATAGCTACACTAGGGGTAATATCAAGCAGATTCTGCATAGTATTAGCGGATGAAATTGCGATCTCAGAAAGCTGTTCTGCATTGGGATTTTCATTCAATCCACAATCCGAGAATAAGAACACTCCATCCTCCCCATACTCACAATCAGGTATTACCATAATAAAGAAGGATGAAACTAAGCTGGTATTCGGTGCGGTCTTAATAATCTGCAGGGCAGGTCTTAATGTGTCTGCCGTAGAATGAATGGCTCCAGAAACCAATCCGTCTGCATCATTCTGTTTTATCATCATGTTGCCAAAATAAACAGGATCTTTCAATGTCTTCCTTGCCTCTTCTATTGTAAGTCCCTTGGACTTTCTTAATTCATAAAAACCTTGAGCATATTCTTCGCGTTTTTCAGCCGTTTCCACATCAATAATGGTAACCAGAGATAAATCAATATTTCCAGCGGCTTTTAAGATTTCTTCTTTACTTCCTACCAAAATAATTTCAGCAAGTCCCTCTGCCGCTGCAACGCTGGCAGCAGTCAAAACCCGCAGGTCAGTCCCTTCCGGTAAAACGATTTTCTTTTTACTGAGCTTTGCTTTTTGCTTCATCTTATCAATAAAACTCATCACAGTCTCCACACCAATATCTGCCATAATTAAAATTTCTTCTAATTCATCAAAATACTCATTAC
>CAMKSY010000115.1 GCA_946415545.1 uncultured Pelosinus sp.
TCCATAATAGTATTCTAAAAACAAACTAGGAAGAATTAAGATAAAGGATTTTTCTCAATAATATGGAATTATATACAAAAAAAATGATAATAAATAGAAGAAGGTGTCAGAATATGCATACACCGCAACAAGTCAGACAACCAATGCAGGCACTTACTCCAGTTATTAAAGATAAATGGAGTATCTGGTGGAAACTGCTTCGTCCACACACCTTAACAGCCTCCTTTGTTCCAGTTGCTATTGGCACCGTTTTAACTCTTCCTTCACATGAAATTCGTCTGGACTTATTCCTTATTATGCTCTTCGCAAGTATTCTCATTCAAGTTGCAACAAATATATTTAATGAATATTACGATTACAAGCGCGGTTTGGATCACGAATATTCTTTGGGGATCGGTGGTGCTATTGTTCGATATGGTGCTGACCCTCAGCAAATCTTAGCTGTTGCCCAATACACCGTTGCTGCTGCGATTTTACTGGGACTCTATCTCTGCCAGGAAAGCAGTTGGTGGCTGCTCCCCATTGGTCTTTGCTGTGCTGCTGTAGGCTATCTCTATTCTGGTGGTCCCTTCCCCCTTTCAGCAACACCTTTTGGTGAGCTGGTTTCAGGTACTTGTATGGGACTCGTCATTATTATTATCTCCTTTTATCTTCAAACCGGCACTGTCACTATTATAGCCGTCATGGGATCGCTATCTACTTCTACATTAATCGGAGCTATTTTAATGTCTAATAACCTGCGTGATTTAGAGGACGATAGAAGACATGGCCGACAAACTCTTGCGATTCTTCTAAAGCGAGCCAAAGCAACCTACTGTTTAATCGGAATGTTTATCTTTTCTTACTTATGGATCTTATTCTTAGTGACGATTGACCTGCTGCCCCTTTGGTCACTTCTATGTTTTATAAGTATCCCCAGGGCCTTCCAGGCTTCACGAATTTTTCTTAACAATACCACTCCAGAATCCCTGGCACCAGCTATGGTAGCCACAGCACAAACCAATACTCTATTTGGTTTTGCTTTGGTTCTGGGGCTACTCATCCAGTATTTCTCTTCACACTATACTATCAATTTATAGCTTCTGCACCCATAAACAAAAAACTCCTGCAGCTCATATCTCACATGAGTTCTGACAGGAGTTTTTCGTTTATCTTTATTAATGTTAGCAAAGTACGGCCAAAGCGATGATTTGATCGAGGCTGATCCAAACGATCTGTCCTGGTGTAAAAGGAAAAGACGGACATGTCAAAGACAAGATTACAAATTCTTGCGTTGTTTTGATTTCATTTTTCTCGTCCTCACAGCCCATTTGATAGTAGGATTTATGTTCTTCCCAACCATGTTGTTGGCAGCAGCAGTTTTCTCCTTCTTTTTTACTATCATCCTGATACTCGCTTAAGCCATCCACGGAAACCAGTACCTGTTTTGGACTTCTGTTTAATCTGAGTTGAGATTCTTCAAGAACAACGCCAGTAAATACACCTTGCCCATTTACTCGCTTGCAATGTTTGGTGTCAGAAACGGCAGTCGTAAGAATTGTTACTGTCGAACCAAAATCAAGTTTAAATCCATTAGGACGCTGCTTTATCGACAAAATATTCAACTCCTTACTCATATTTTTGTTTACTTTATTCTATTCAATAAAAATGGGAACGTGATGATTAGAATCCTTTTTGTAAAAAAATCAGCACATTAATAAGAAATGCAGCATTAGCCATTCTTCTAGAAATCATCCGAATCATACAAATTGTATTGCAAACGAAACTAATTATGTAACCATTTCATAACTAGTTTCATACTATGGAGTAAGTAGTAAATTAAAATAAAGGAGAGATATCAATATGGGTTTTCCTAAAGATTTTGATTTCGGTGGTTGCCTTCATGTAACCTTAGTTCTTCGTGATTATCAGGTGCTGACTGGACGATTTAGAGGCCTAATCGGCGATCGTCCAGGGCATGACTGCTGCGACAAAGAACACAAATATGAAGATCAAAAATGTAAAAAAGACGATAAGTGCTGTAAATCTCCAAAATTGGATATCGATGTAAAAGTCGAAGAAGATTGTGAGTTCATTCTATTAGAGCTGACAAGGCCAGCTGCCGCTATCAATCTCAGCTCATTTACCTGCAATATTTTCGACGATATTATTACCGAAATCGATTTTGTTGTATCAGGCACAACATTCCCTGTGGGAACATGCGTTGCTATCAATGTTTGTAATATTCTATATGCAGGACCGTGCGCCGATTTCTGTGATATCCCCTTTACAATTGGTGGAGCCGCTGATGGCGGCGGTTTAACGATATCATTGAAGAAATAAATCTATGTTCAGAAATTAAGTCCTTATGCGGATAAAGCTTCTAATAAATGAGTCAGCCTTGCTGGTAATTAAACCATTTCAGCAAGGCTGACCCGAATTTTTATTTCTCTAATCTCTATTTGATTCAAACCAATAAGACATGAAGAAAGGCACTAGCATATAGTGCCTTTCTTCATTAGTATGCATCCCTCTTAGGATTAAATTCTGCTGCTTCTACCCAATCATTAACATGGTTTAACATTTCAATAATATTTTCAATTACTTCTACATGCTTTTTTTCTTCTTGCATCAATTTCTCAAAAATACGTTTTGCTTCTGGCTGTTTTGAATCCTCTTGCAGTTTTTTATAAAGAGCAACGCTCTCTTCTTCTTTTAGCAATGCTGCTCGATAAACATCAGATTGTTCATCTTTTAGCTTTGCAATAAGTTCCTTTTCCGGAACAAATGCTTTGTCTTTATTCCTAGAAAAAACATTAGGTATGCTGTTTAAGGAAGAATCAGCAATGGAATGGAATGTTTGGCTTTGCGCTAACTGAATAATTTTATAATGACGTTGCTCATCCTCTGCAAGACCTTCCAAAACTTTTTTAAGATCATCATGTTTTACTTTTTCAGCCAGATCCCGATAATACTTTTCACCATCTAATTCCATTTGTAATGCGAAATCAAAAACATCCATGATAAATCCTCTCCTTTTTTCAGATTATGAACCCATCCTGTGAGTAGATTTTTCTAACTTATCCTTGTTACTATTTTTAACACATGAACTATTACTACTTTTATTTACCATAGAATACAAAAGTCCTGCAAGGTATTTTATTCTTTCTTAAAATGATCCTTTTCTAAACTCTTCTAGGCTAGGTATATTTAAGATTTAAAAGCGATTATTTAAAATAAACTTATTAATGGCATTTGCTACACCCTCATTGTCATTGGAATCGGTTATGTAATCCGCCTTTGCTTTTACAACATCCAGAGCATTCCCCATCGCAATACCCATGCCGGCAAATTCAAGCATCGATATATCATTTGCACTATCGCCTATGGTAATGATCTCTTCCCGTTTTAGATTGTAAAATTCCGCCAACATTGCTACCGCTTTGCCTTTAGAAACTCCTTTGCGGGTAATTTCGATATTATATCTTGAAGAATCAACGATTTCTAATTCTGGCACATTCATTAATTCATTCCTTAAGGCAGAAACTAACGCAGGGTTTCTATAAATAACCTCACTTTTTACAATATTATCTTGCTCTTTATGTAATACCTTCTGCCACTGCCCCCAGGAAAATACATATTGCAGGTCCAGTTTATTGCTTCTCACACCCCAAATTTGACTTCCTAAATAGAAAATTTTAAACATAATACTACCATAATAAAATTTATGGGGTGTACAGAAATAGGGCTTTATTTGATGCTTGCGAAAAATCTTCAGCAGTTGTAATGATACCTCTGAACCAAGGACATCCTTGTAAATTACTACATCGTTATTTTTTTCTTTTATAAATGCTCCATTTGATGCTATTACTGGAGACTGTACACCAAGAAGATTAGAGTAATATTCTGCATCTGTATACATTCGTCCAGTACTAATGACGATATGAACCCCTAGCTCGTGTGCTTTCATTAGTATATCTTTTGTTCTTCTGGTAATGGTATGCTTTTTATTAAGAAGTGTGCCATCAATATCAATACAGACTAGTTTATATGCCATATCAACACCCCTGCTCCTCTTATGCCTTTACTATTACATGCATCTATAGTATATACAAAGAGCCCCCACATTACGATTTCATTCCTTACTTTGTCTTATAATTTTTAATAACAAATACCTTATAATTCGTTGGACGATATGTATGAAAGAAATAACAATTTGAAACGTTCGATCAGAAGATTTTTTTTCATTTCTTCTTTCACTCTTTTGTGTCAATATACGCTATATTTAATCAAAACAATGAAATTTGTTTATTTTTCAAAGAGGTAACTATGCGATCTTTTATCTTATAATCCGTATAGGGTGGATCAAAAAGCAAAGGTGAATGGTGGTCATGCCTCCGCATATTGTGGTAGATCTTATTCTCATTTGATACAGCATAGCAATAAACACAGCCATGAGAGCAACAATCGTAAGCACCGATATCGATGCTTTCGATACAGCCGCAATACGGCCTTTGATTCATATCCCTCTTTCCATTGATAGGATACCCAATAATCGTTTCAATTGTTGTCTTATTGATGCAGGAAGAATGGGTAATGCCATAGTTACTAAAGTCTGCTTTTTCCGAACATGTTTCTAATAAAATTTGGTGACCTTTTGCGATTTCAGAGAACGCATAAGCGATCTTATTTTGCTTTTCAAAATCGATTTCTTGATCAATGATTCCTTTTGTACGCTTCTTTATTTTGGCATATAATTCGACAAAGCTGAAAATACATGTTGTTGTGTAATTTTTAAGGACACTGCACATGTTGTAAAATTGTTCAAGATGATATTCCACTGAACAGCTGCTATTTATAATAACTGGATCATAGCGCCAGATTACTCTTTGTCTGCCGATTTTCTCACTTAATGCCTTAAAGCCTTCCATAATCTTAGCTTTATCCCCTAAGTTCTGCTCTATCCTATGATCATAAGGAGTGAGTGTAAATTGAAAATAATAAGAGTAACCCATCCCACTGATGACATCCAGCTTATCTAACATCGGCTGGGCATTTTTTGTCCAAAAAACAATGCAATCGACAACATCGACAGTTAAAGGAATTTTACTAACCTGCTTAGGATTCATTGGGCTCACTGTATATACAAAGCCTTCTTGTAAGCGATTCACAAGCCAATCAGAATAGAATGCAGGAATATCAGTTCGTCTACTGGCACTTATAATCAGTTTCACTCACCACCAATGACAAAATTTGCGTGTACAATGTTTCTAAATGTATTTTTGCTGTGAAAGTCCTCATCTATTATAGTATTTACCAAATACTATAATTAACCTGCTTGTATTAAAAAACTGACTCTAACAAATAAAAAAAGAGTACACATGCAGCGTAATGCTGTTTGTGTACTTATAATATCTCATTTGCAAACCTGCTACTTTAGCAGTCTTCTTAACACAGACAAGGTACGACTTAATTTCTATTCCAGTTCAATCGTTACCTGTACAGTTGCTCCCACAGTTACTTTTCCGGCTGGAATATTTGGTGCTGCTCCATCAGCAGAAGCCTTTAACATCCTGCTTTCCATCATGATTGGGTGATAAAATACACCTGATTCATTGACCAATGTCACATTCGCAACTCTTTTATTCAATGCTGTAGCGATTACATCTGCCTTTTTCAAAGCATCTCCAATAGCATCTTTTAATGCTTCATTTTTGCTATCTGTTTCGTTTGCTGTTTCAAATCGAATGGAGTTTATTTCATTCGCGCCTGCATTTGTAATTTCATTCACCAGAACTCCCACACTATCAATTGAAGTACGAATTTCAAGGGTATTGGTTACACGATATCCTTCTAATTTGGGTAACTTTTCTTTTTCATAATTATAAACCGGATCGACTTGGTATGTATTTGTTTTGATTTGCTCTTGTGTAATTCCCTGTGCTTTTAAATTAGCAAATACCTGATTTGCAATTTGAGTATTATCATTCTTTGCTTTCTCCAGCTTGGCGTTTACCGAGTTGATGGAAAAAGTAATCCGCGCCACATCAGGAATAACTTCTTTTTGGCTGTTGCCAGTTACTTGTATTACAGTTTTGGGAGCCTCATTTGCGAAAACTGGGACAGCGATTAATACACTCATCGCAATTAATAAAATAATTTTTTTTAACATTTCATATTCCTCCAATAATTTCAACTTTTTAAGCAGCCATTTCTTGCTGCCCTTCTATAATGTAAAACGTCTTACTCTGAAATAAGTAACGGCTTTTTCTCTACTATAATTCTTTTTTTAACTTCAGCTTGTCCTTGCCGATGATCGTACCATTTTGGTCAATAAAAGTAATCTTCATCATACCTTGCCCTTCAATAAGGCTGCGATCAATCACAACGTAATCATCCGGATAGATGATGTTCATCGTAATAAACTGATTAGGATGCGGGCTTTTGGTATGAATATATACAGTCATATCCCTGCCACTTACAGTTACTTTCTCAATACCAATATCCGATTGCGCTGAGGAAGCTCCCATATTTGCAAATAATATAAGCTTATTAGTAAACTTTGCATCTTTAAATTGATTTACTTTTTCTTTTGCAATACGATTGTTATACGTCAACCGTCCATTATGATTATCGATTGCAGCGAAAAACATCTCTTGCGGATACTCAGACCGACAGAATTTCCAATCTTTATACTTGTTCGTTTTAAACAATATTTTTGTTTTTACCGCTTTTTCAGTAGAAACCAGGGTGCCGTCGACCTTATACGTTGTCCATATTGTGTCTCGCTGAGCAAATGGTTTTACCAAGGTCATAGTATGTATTTTGCCTTGGCGTATAATTTCAACATCGATTTGTCCATAACGGGAAATTGAGCTGCTGCGCAGGATCTTGACTATTGAAAATCCATCTTGCTCCGTAAATCCATATTTTTTACCTTCTATCCTTGCAACCTGCATAGGATCAATGCGCCAAAGTTCTCTGCCTTCATCTACATTATGCTGCCACTTGATCATTTTTTCATAATCAAGCCCTTCCACTCCCTCTCCTATGTATGTTTTCCGATTGGGATGAAATTCTGAAGAACTAGCCAATTCTATTCTGCTAGAATTATGATTTATGGATTCTGCACTGGCAATAATGGATGATTTCAATTCTTCTGTTTTTACAGCAGCATCAGCCTGACTGGGAATTAATATCTGCATTCCAATGGAAGTCACAATCGCTGCCCCTGCTGCAAATTGTTTTAAATTCCTGTTCATCTTTTTCCTCCTTATGACGCTTTAGTCATTCATAGATATAAACGTAATACAATCCAAAAGGTAACGGATCGTATTACGTTTATTTACATTATGGCTTTATTTCTTTTACCATTAAAGAATCGGCAATCTTTTGCAGTTCTTCTGCTGATTTTTTCCCTTCAATTGTTATATCATATTTGTCAACTTTCAATGTGATACTGTTCATACGTTCTCCTGCCTTTTTTATAAAAGGTTCCATTGCTGCACTTTCTACAGTATCCTGGGCTGTACCTTGTTTCATCTTCGCTTTACTCTTTATCTGATTATCATCTGGCATTTTTTGAGTAATGATAATTTCATCATTACTCCCTATATGATAGACTTGCTGCACAACTCTGCGGACATTATCGATCTTTATAGACTGTGCTTCCATGTTCGGAATTACCACCATTGTATCAATTTTAGACTGATTCTGCTCTTCTGCTTTTGACGAATCGACTATCTTCTCATTCACGAACATCCTTCTTTGCATCTCTATTTCTTTTGGTGCATCTTGCTGAATAGCAGCGATCTGAGTGGATTTATCCTCTTTTGGCGGTGCTCCTGTTCCTTGGAATATCTCTGAAATTACTTTTTGCAGCGAATCCGCATCCTTGTTCTCTGTACTATTAGAATTGGAAGCTTCTACCTGTTTGGGAGTACTTTCCTTGCTCGGTTGTGCAATATCCAAATTAGCAGCTTGATCCGTAATCGCTGCAAATTGCTGTTTTTCGATGTTATCATCTGTTGCCTGTGCATGATTAGAATTAGGTGTCTGCGGCAATAAGAATTGTAGAAAACCAGCTATAAATACGGCCGCTACAGTACCCATAACACCACCATACAGCCAAATTTTGCGCCGTTTTGTCTTTTGTGCTCCTAATTCCGCTGACAACGTATCAGCCATTTCACCAATTAATCCTCTTGGCAGCTCCTCTTGCTGAAAAGACTGTTTAACAACAGCAGCCAGCTTTATCAATTCCTTCACTTCCTCATCCCGTAGAGCAGGCTGTTTGCCATCATGTAACTGATCTAAACCTTGTGAAAGTTCTTCTTCCTGATCATATTCTTTATCTTTTAACATCCGCTCCACCTCCTCATTGTAGTATGCCGACACGTAGACACATTTTACGTAAATTTTTCAAAGCTCGCTGCTGAAGCATCTTAATTGCTGACTCAGTTTTATTCATCTGCATGGCAGCATCATGAATAGATAGCCCTAAAATAATTCGTAATTTAATCGCCTGACGCTGCTCCTCTGGCAAACTTTCAACTAAATTGACAACCTGCTCTTGTCCTTCCATACGCAAAACATATTCTTCAGGATTCTCCCTGCTATCAATAATGGATTCCTGAAATTCAGTAAGGTTGACAATCTGAGGTGCGCGCCCATTCTTACGCCAAAAATCGGTCACTGAATTTATGGCAATTCTCGACAGATAACTTTTAAATGGTACATCAAGGATTTGATATCGAGGTAACGAGCGAAATGCCTTCATAAATGTTTCCTGGGTCAATTCTCTTGCATCATCCTCATTACCAACCTTACTATATATAATTCTATAGATCGGCTGCCAATAATGTAAAATCAATGTGTTTAGGGCTTCCCGATCTCCATCTTTTGCTTTTGTAATTAATTTATTTTCATCAGTCACGTAACAATCACCATCTCCTAAGAAAAGACATTCCCTATCTATTCTAACGTTATAATTGCCCAAAAAGTAACGCCATCTTTTAATTACATTTCCCCAATCCTGCTTATCGTATAAAAAGCAGCTGCATTTGAAGAAAGCTATCGCCTCTACTACCATATACTCCAAATTCTATTCAATCCCTGCACACCCCTTTTACATACGGACTAAAGGTATTGGAATTGCTTTGCTATGCTCGTAATAATAAAAAGATTGAAACGCGAAAACGCAAAGAATACAAAGGGAATAAATAACACTCCTCTGTGCTCACTGCGGCTTTCTGCGCTTAAAATAAAAGTGCCTACAGTATCAAACTGAAGGCACTTTTATATACGATCCCTAAAATGAGCTGTACAAAGAACTCATTTAAAATCGATATTCTGAATTTCATATTCTGCTATGATTTTTTTTGCCTGCTCTATTTTTTCTGCATCAGGCGTGCTGAAGATTTCCCAGCCTTCACGATCTAAGGCATTCATCTTACTATGTCCAAGCGAATGGTAAGGAAGAAGCTCCACCCCAAGAATCCTGGTATTTTCTCGAAGAAATTTGCACATTTGTTCAATATTCTTTCGATCATCATTCACTCCGCTGATGAAAGGTACACGAATGATAACCTCGTGATGTTTCTGAGAGATTCTAAGGACATTCTCAAGGATTTTCCGATTGCTAACACCAGTCAGCCTTTTATGGGCTTCTTCATCCATATGTTTAATGTCTATAAATACAGTATCTAATTCTTTAATACTATCTTCTGCATCTTTCCACTCAAAATATCCACTAGTTTCAACTGCAGTGTCAATTGCAAGCTTTTTACAAGCAATAATCAGTTCTCTCAAAAACTCACTTTGAGCAAATGGCTCTCCCCCAGAAAAGGTAACTCCTCCTTTTGATTCCCGGTAGAAAATGCTGTCTCGCTTAATAATTTTAATGACGTCATCTACTGTCATTAAGGATCCGATCTTCTTCCTTGCCCCATTAGGGCAGACTTCGCAGCAATCACCACAAGAACAGCATTTCTCTCTGGCAAAAGAAAGAGGAATGCCCCCATCCCTTAGAGCCGCCTTCTGACTACAAGCCAAGGAACATTGTGTACATCCTGTACATCGATCACGAAAGTATAATATCTCAGGTTTGGAATTCCAGGATTCAGGATTAGCACACCATTTGCATCGTAAAGGACATCCTTTTAGAAAGACAGTACTTCGAATTCCATCACCATCATGAATTGACCATCTCTGAATTTGAAATACACTGCCAGCAATCTGACCACGATTCTTCATAAGATCACACTATAAGCTTTCATAGGTTGTTCTTTCGATAATTGCATCTTGCGCTTCCTTGGAAAGATTAACAAATTGTGTGCTATAACCTGCCACCCTAACCAGCAGATCTTTATAATCATTTGGCTGTTCTTGTGCTTTTCGTAGTATTTCCGTGGAAATAACGTTAAATTGAACATGAAATGCACCCAGAGAAAAATAGGCGCGAATAATAGAAGCAAGGTTTTTTTTGTTTCTCTGCGTCTTTAACAGATCTGGCGAAAACTTAACATTCAGCAGAGTACCTCCGGAATGTACATCATGATTGATTTTAGCAGCTGACCGCATCGCAGCCGTTGGACTGGTAATATCTGTACCGGCATGAGGCGATACTCCTTCTGTTAGCGGAGTCATGGATTTCCTGCCATCAGGGGTTGCACCGATAATACTTCCAGCAGGGATGTAATTGGAAATCCCCATAAATGCAGAGTTAAATGGCGATCCAAAATAATCCTTGTAGGATTTAATTTCGTTATTATAGAAATCCGTTATTTCTACACCGAAACTGTCAACTTCATCTTCATCATTACCATACTTAGGGCAAGCCAGTACGTCTTTTCTCATCTCTTCATACCCCTTCCAGTTGGCAGCCAGTGCTTTCCCCAACTCTTCTAAGGTATATTTTTGCTCTTTAAAAATCAGCTTTTTGATAACGATCAGAGAATTAGCAGCATCAGCCACTCCGATACCAGTAATGACTGGACCAACATTATATTTGGCTCCCCCTTTGCTCAAATCAACACCTTTATCCATACAACCATCTACGAGCATAGAAAGATAAGGGCGCGGCACCATTTCTGCGTGTATTTGCTGGGCGGTTACCGTTCCGATGACAGAATGCTTAATCAAATGAGAAAGCTGCCGCAAAAAAGCCTCTTTAACCTCAT
>CAMKSY010000116.1 GCA_946415545.1 uncultured Pelosinus sp.
TAAGAGAAGTTATCTATCTCTTCGTTTAGCTAAATAATCCTAAGCCCATGAAATAAGCAATCACCACTGATAAAGGGCCTGTCACCAATCGTGACATGAGAATAACAGGTACACCAAGTTCAATGGTTTCTGGTTCTGCTTCACCCAAACTCAGGCCCACTGGCAAGAAGTCGCAGCCAACCTGAGGATTGATCGCAAATAAGGCTGGCAGAGCAAACTGCGGAGGAATATGACCTGCACCAATTTCAACACCAATCAAAACACCTACTACCTGAGCAATAACTGCACCTGGTCCTAACATTGGCGACAGCACTGGCAGAGAACATATAACAGATATAATCAATAATCCAGGAAGACTCCCAGCATAAGGAGAAACTACATTTGCAACAATATTTCCCAAACCAGACTGCAAAATGATACCAATAATCATACTTACAAAAGCCATAAAGGGCAGTATACTGGTCATAACGGTATTAATGGTATGACGACCGGATTGAAAGAAAATCCCCACTACGCCGCCAACAGCTTTGCCAAATCTAGCCAGAATATTTCCCTTTTCTGCCGGTGCTTCCTGCACGGTTTGCTTCGTTGCGGGCGCAGTAGAAGGTTCAGGAGGAGTATATTCCCCTTCAAATAATGTTAGGCATGATTCCTTAACACCAGAAACATAGATGTCTTCTGTAATAAACTGAGCCAGGGGTCCGGACTTTCCTACTGGCAAGACATTCACAGTAAAAATCCTTTTTTTCGGATATACACCGCAGCGCGCAGTACCGCCGCAATCAACAACAGCTACAGCAATTTGATCATCAGGAACCCCTGTTTTAAAACCATTTACTAATTCTGCCCCCAGCATCTCAGCAAGTTTTACTGCAACTGGATGTAGATCACCACCGGTAATACATACTACTTTATTCCTTGTTTGGGTGGTTCTTATAATCAAAGGACCACCAAAGCCACCTGGACCTTTCTCAATTCGAACAGCATTACTCATAACAATCCCGCCTCCTAATCATTACTCTTATGCCCCTAATGTCTGATTATTCTTGCGATTCATCATATAGATAGTCATTCTTTCCGTTAAG
Source organism: uncultured Pelosinus sp. (assembly GCA_946415545.1). Taxonomy (GTDB): domain Bacteria; phylum Bacillota; class Negativicutes; order DSM-13327; family DSM-13327; genus Pelosinus. The sequence goes on from CAMKSY010000116.1 coordinate 1,086, forward strand.
ATACCTCTAATTAAGATTACAATTACACCAGTAATAAAATAGCGAACTGCCAATTCACCTAAAGGAAGACCTAAAGCTGTGATACCGCTGGAAATACCTACCCATACAAATAACTCAGCAGCATTGGCATGGGGAAATAAACCAGTAATTGGATGTACAAAAGATATGGACGCATCCATAAAAGCAGGTTTATACTTTTCTGGCAAGAACCTGCCAAAACTGTAGCAAATCGGATTCGTTAGAAAAAATACAGCCATAATGGGAAATATCGTATAACGTAAAATAATATTTTTCGTGGCAGCCTTGGCAATCGTATTGACCCGTTCTTCACCAATTAACCCAATCAACGAATTTACCGCTGTAATCAGAACAATCAGTGTTGGAAGAATCCCCGTAACTAAGCCTACAAAAACTTCTCCACCTTTTTGAAATAGTGCAATGAAACTTTGAGCTAAGTGTGCTAATACCAGCATGAAATTTTACCTCCCTTTACTTTTTCCTCGTACAATTTTCCCCATCTAAACGATTTATCTAATGCCCCCTCCTTTATCTAAATTGATATAGGCAAACCAATTACATAGCTTCAAGCTTTACTAATTGATTTTCAATCTGTGTTAATGCATCCAGGGTTGCTGTATCTTTATCGTTTTCTCTGAGCATTCTTTCTTTTAACTCCCCGACATTAAACCCATTAAGATCTTTAAGGTTCTTGAATCTCGCTAAGATGCTAAACCCTTGCATCATTCGGCCTTCTATGATGTCTCCGAATTCATTGCTGACTAGAATAATAATTGTACCAGCAGACAGCTTTCTTTTTTTTGACCCGATGCCAATTACTCCTTTCTTTCTAAGCTCATCAACATTACTTCGAAAATCTTTTACTTGAAAGTACGTTAAAATCATTTGCAGAACATAAAACAAGAAGGCAACCAGTAGTAATTTCTCCATGCTTTCCTCCTCTTACTCATTAACAATTGCAGCCGGGCTATATGTGTTTGATAATTCAAATTTTTCAAATAATAATACATGGGAAAACCAAATTTCATCACCAAAATCACTTCTTTTACACTAAAAATTTACCTTTGACTAACCGAAAATGATGAAAGTTTTCCCTTGAAACAAAATAATCCTCCACATAGAACCGTTTGTCCTTTATTTCTTATTTTTATAGTTATTAATAGCCACTGCATTACTATAGTTCGTAATTAAAACATCAATAACCCTACTATTTAAAGCCCCAATAATCGCATTCACTTTTTTCTCACCAAAAGCAACACCAATCACTGTTTCAATTTCTTTTAAATCCGTTAAATTGATTCCTACCACTCGCTTGTTAAAGTCAAATTGATCTGCATTGCCATTTATATCATAAAATTGCAGGCAAACATCTCCTACTACACCTAATTTGGCGAACTCTTTTGTATCATCTTCATTAAAATATCCTGACGTCATCATAGTTGAACCCATGTCTATAGGAGAACCAATTCCTACAATGCCGATATTACATAATTTAGAATGATCAATAACCGCTTTAATGCTCTGCTCTTTCAACAGTTCCTTTTTTATATTTTCATTACTGACTACAGCAGGCGCATGCAGCAGTTTAAAATTTCCACCAAAAGCTTGTGCAAATCCCATAACAATATCATTAGGATGAATATCGATTTCAGATTGCCCTAACCCTCCAATCAAAGGAATGAAGGTTAATTTGCGTTTTTCATTATTATTGATATGTTCTGTAATTGCCTTAAGAGTGGTTCCCATTGAAATTCCAATAGTATCACCATCTTTTACAATCCTCCGCAAATATTTAGCAGCAGCCTTTGCCATCTGTCTTTTTTGCATTACTTCATCCGCTTCATCTTCAACAATTAGCACTTCTTTAATCTGAAAGCGTTTTTCAGTTCGTCTCTCTAGTTCCTCAAAATCACGTTCAAAAGGGTTAATGATCTCAATCTTTACAATACCTAGATCCCGCCCCTCTTTTAACAGTCTTGAAATAGTAGGTCTTGAAACCCCTAAGATTTTACTGATTTCATTTTGCGTATAGTATTCTTCATAATACAGTTTGCAGCATTTCACAATTAAACGACTATCATCTACTATCTTTTGCATATTTGCTCCCCCCAGCTTTGTTGTTAGTATATTGTTTATCCAGTTCACAAAAATAATATAGTATTAGCCACAAATTGACAATAACAATTTCTTCAATTCTCGGGCATGCTAATGATCATTAATACGAACGAATAAATTATTTCCAGGAGAGCATTTATTAAGATCAATAATAGATGACTATTTACGCAAATATTTTATCTTGAAGTCTTCTCATTTGGAGAATGAAAGAATCCTCGCGCAGCTGCACCATATCATAGGTAATAAGCTCGCCTTTTTTTACGTCTCGTTTCAAAATCGTATCTTTATTAACTAAACCCACAGGCAGAGCATTCATTTTTTTGGCTATTTCATATCTTTCAATGGTTCCATAGACTGTATATCCACCAATACCATCTAAGTGATCGCCTGCCTTTAAATCTTTCTTAGCAACGGTTATTACTTCTGATACCAAACCTCCCATTGGTGCAATCGTGGCCTGATGATCCAATACAGCCTTGGCTGCTGACAAAGGAGTTTCTAAGCTGCACAAATGATAAGGACGATACAATATATAGTTAGGTCCTTTCCCCATACTTACATATTCCATTTCTGCTCTTACTTCAGGCAGCTTACTTGTCACAATTACAAATACTCCAGGAGCAATTCCATTCACAAAATCCACAACGCCATACTGATTTAGTACTCCATTTTCTTCCTTTAAGCTAAGCAATTGCGGCAAATCTTTTACCTCACCGCTGATGCCATGCCCTCCTCGTACATCACAAATATAGCCCGTAGCATTAGACATACATGCCAGCTCAACCATTGTCTTCGTTCCTTCTTTAAATGATGCCAGCATATGAGGGCTAACACCTCTTCTAGTGGCTTCTTCCAAAACAGTATCTGGATTACAATCAAAATCCAGCACATTATTTTTGCCTTTTCCGATCACTCTAACCTCAAAACCTGACGCTACGGCAAAGTCATATAATTCCTTCACTGCCCCTGGTTCATCTCCGGCAGCCCCTGTATAAATAACACCCGCCGCATCAGCGAATTTCTTTAGGATAGGTCCAATCACAACATCTGCTTCTGCATTCAGCATTACAATATGCTTCTTGCCCAGTATTGTATCTAAAGCAATTTTTGCTCCAACTTCTGTCACTCCTGTTGCATCAATAACAACTTGAATCAATTCAGACTTAGTCGCAGTATCACTATGATCCGCAATAACAGATTTGCCATCTTTAATAAACGCATCTGCTTCGGCAGCAGTCTTAGCATATTTAATATTTCCTTCCTCAATACCTGCATGCAAAAATGCTTTTTTGGCATTCTCTATATTAATATCCACAACCACTGCCGGCGTCATGCCTTTCATCAAAGTCATCTGGCTGATCATACCTTTTCCCATCTGACCCGCTCCAATAATACCTGTTAGTATATTCTTACCGTTCTTTTCTAGTTCTTCTAATTTATAATTTAGTCCCAACATTCACTCGTCCTCCTACCGTATTTATTCACAGCAACCACTTTATTTTTACATTTGTTCAGTGCCTTTACCTATGTTTACACTTAGTATACGTTCATTTTTTAGAATAGTCAATTATTTTTTGATTTCTTTTTATTATTTTTTATTTGTTATTTTTTTCGTTAAAATAACAATAATATCCTCATTTTAAAGAAAAAAGACCAATCAAATACTAAAAATTTGATTGGTCTACAATATCTTGATGTAACAGGTTCATGATTCTTCTATGGATTAAACTCGAAAAAATTCTCTTTTTGCTTCTCTTTTTTGCTAATATCTTTCCAGTATTTCTTCTTATATACCCGCCAGGTAAGTCCTCCGACAACGACGATACTATTGAAAATATCCTGATAGGCAATATATGAATCTACCATGCTGCAGATATGAGGCCCAGCCATGGTCCTCATCATTTCATAAACCATAAGTTACCTCCTTCATTCAATGCTGCCCGGAATGTTCTTTGCGCATCCAATCAAGCAATTAGACTGTTACGCCAGCGAGTATATCGGCACGATGATACAGATCATTCAAGAATTAATGAAAAATTTCAACGATTTTAAATATGATATAAGGAATCAAATGGGCACCCCCATCAAGAGAAGAAATAGCAGCAGTACCTTCTGGAAACGGGAAGTTTACTTGCTTTGCCATCAAGGTCGTCACTAGTGCCAAATCGGTTGCTATGTATAAAATACCAACCATAAAAATTGTACTAATAATGAGCCCCCTAAATACATTTCCTTTCGAAGGGGCTACTGCCCAAAGCAAGCAGAAGGGTAACCCCGCCAAATCAGTAAATGGTAAAATTCTGTTACCCGGAAGAACAGCAGCCAGCAGCAAGGTAATCGGAATCATCAAAATGCAAACCGCCATCACTGAAGGGTGACCAATAACAACAGCAGCATCTAAGCCGATAAATACTTCCTTGCCAGGGAATCGATTGCTGAGATATTCACGCCCGCTTTCCGACAAAGGTAATAAACCTTCCATTAATATTCGAACCATTCGCGGCATCAGGAAAAGTACCGCTGCCATATTCACGCTTAACTTGACAACACCTTCGACAGTATATCCGGCCAAAATGCCAATAAATGCACCAAGAACTAAACCAATTAGCATAGGCTCTCCGAAAACCCCAAACCGCTCTTGAATCTTTTCAGGATTAATATCAATCTTATTGATACCAGGAATTTTGTCAATTACTTTATTTAGCAATATACCAAAAGGAGCCCAGGAGATGGACTCTGTATGAGGTAATGATATGCCGGGCATATCGAAGACTTTCGCCACATACGGCTGTGTCCAATCAGCCAGTTTAAGGATAATGACAATCGTAATGCCAGAGGCAATAATGCCCAATATAGCACTGTTGGTCAGATACATAATCAACGCACCAGAAAAGATAAAATGCCAATAATTCCATAAATCAATATCCATCGTTTTGGTCCAGTTCATGGACAACATCAAAACGTTAATGAATAGTCCCATAATAAAGACGGCTGGAACAATCGGTGTGCCAAAGCTGATTGCCGCCGCGATCGGCCAGCCGACATCCATTACATCAAGATGTAGTCCCCAGTTCGTAACCATCGCCTGGGTAGCTGGAGATAAATTGCTGGTAAGCATACTAATAACCAGGAATATTCCGGCAAATCCCATTCCGATCGTTAAACCTGAACGAAAAGCCCTAGGAAATCCCTGCCGAAAAAGCAATCCTAAAAGCATGATAATGATCGGCATCATGACGGTAGGTCCCAGATCAAGAATAAACTGTATGATTTGCACAATACTTTCCTCCCACATTTTTTTTATAATCTTTAAGGATCTACAAGAATCGTATTCTAAGAGTTAGAGTAGTACGATACTACTCTAAACTCTGCAAATAAGCAGCAATCTCGTCAGATAACTTATCCATACCCACGCCGGTTAAAAAGGGTAAACCGCTAAATTTCTTGATGCCATGCAATGCACTATCGTTAATCGGGGTTGTTGCGACTACCACATGGGGAGAATATACTGGGATTTTCCCAGATGCTTCTACTGCTTTGCATTCAACGACTTCTACCTTCAAACCACGTTGATTCAAATATTGCTTGCATTTTTCTGCAGCAACGGTTGAAGTTGCAATTCCTGTACCACAAATAGTAAGTATACGAAATGTTTTCATCTTAGTTTCCTTCCTTCTCCATATTTTCAAGGTTAAAAATGAATTTTACCCTTGAGCAGGCGACCGACATCTGTTGCCGATTGTGCTATGCATAGTTTCTTTAATAAATACTGATCTTGAATGATCTGCATCAATTCAGACAATAACCTCAGCTGATTGTCACAATGATTCATTGCCAGCATAAACATAATTTTTACATGTATTGCATCCTCAATGTCACCCATGTTTTGAAACTCGACAGGTGTTTTAAGAATCCCGACGGCAATCATCGGAGCTATGACATGACATATGTCAGTATGTGGAATTGCCACTCCATTTTCTCCTGTTGGCAAACCGGTAGGAAAAGTGCGTTCACGCCGAATAACAGCCTCGCTGTAGGTATTATGGACATATCCCGCGTTGTACAGCAGTTGGGCCATCTGCCGCAATGCATCCTCTCTGTCACTGACTTCCAAGCCAACGGCTATCACTTTCTCGTCAAATTCAAAACATTTGTCCATCTGTAATCACCCTCATAAATTGTTCTATATTTTTTGATTGCTTCATTTTCATCAGCTGCTCCTGGTCATTTAGCAAAGAATATAGTTTTTTGAATTCATTTTTTTGATAATTGTTGAGAGCCAGCATAAATACAATCTCTACCCGATATCCATCAACCCACTCTATTGGCTCTTGCAGCGTCATCACGGCAATAGCTGGCCTCAGGATATATTCCGGACTGCCGTGGGGCAATGCTACATCCTGAAATAAGGTTTGCGCTAATGCCTCACGCTCATAGATGGATACGATGTATTGTTCTCGTACATGCCCTTGATTTGTTAATGTCTGAGCCAACGTATTTAAGACTTCATTCTTATTTTTAGGGGAGCAGTTCAATAATACGAGCTCCGGTCGAATTAATCTATTTTGCGAGTACTGTCCAGCCTCAGAATAAATCATTCGTGCTTTACTTGAGCTGTCACGCAATTGTATAATCCTTTTTAATCTTTCCAGGCCATTTCCTTTTACGATCTCCTTGGCGGTAATAAAAGGAATGCCGGGTATTACCGTCCCCAGAGTTCCTATTACAGCAAGAAGATTATAATTCTGTCCGATTTGCCTTAAGCGAGTCTGCAGATCCTCTTCCACTAAGGCTCCTATGGTAATGATTTTTACTTGTTCCAGACATTGTGGCATGTATTCGGCGATTGTTCTTGCCACCCACTCCGCCGCTCCTTGGCCGGTAAGACAAAAGGTCACAATTGCATTCGTTAAATTATGAACCGTGCTAATATGACACAAGTCCATTTCATAATTTGAATTATCCCAATGCAGCGAATTGGCAATTTCTTCGATATCTGCATCCGGAGCCAATGCCTTGCGTACCGCTTCAATCACCATCGGTGTATTGACTCTTGTTACCATGCGGGTTATTATACCGGTGCTATCGGTAATCAGTTTGCCGAACCCCACTAAAGATCCCATATCCACTAACATTAGAACGCCTTTGCCGTTGTCCGCCTGCCGTACGATATGCATAGCCCGCTGTAACGCTTCCTCGGAGCTTTCCTCTAATGGCATTTCCAAAGCTTTAGCATAATCAACGCCGAGCAGCCGATTGGCGACCTGTACCATTCCTTCGGCTACCCGTCCATGGGTGAGTACTACAACTCCCACATGAACTTCATGCAGATGATCTTTTTTAGCATAGGATTTTAAGTACATAGCAATAAAAGCAATCTCCTCTTCCGGTAAGTCTGTTCCAAGATAATAAGAGGCTATTTGTGCCATTTTCTCTGCCAATTCATACTCTGCCGGATAATCCGTCTGCATCTTCTGAAATTGGGGATTGACAATCAGCTTATTATTCATCCGGATGCGTTCGTAAGAGGCCGCTAAATGGGTAGCCAAACAGTATAACAAACTATCATCAATATCTGGCAGCCGGGTTTTAGCCAATTTTATCATTCGATCAACAGCATTGACGATTTTTTCGCCTACAATTTTTTCTAAATCCTGTCGAATGAGGCTTTGTTTATTGCCTTGTGCCTGCTTGATCAGCTGTCGTACCTTAGCCTCAAGTTCATCACTAATGATACGATTGATAATCGCAAGGTCGATTCCCTGATTTTCCATTTTAATATAATTGTCTTCAATTTCCTGATATACTTCATTCGGCAATAAATACGTGGGTTCCACTAATGGTGCCCTTTTCTCGTCAGTTGGGGATATCTCCAGATCTCCTTGCAGAATTTTTTCTATGACAGGACGCTGCTCATTTAAAAGCAGCAAGCCTTTAACAACTTGATGGGTTAAATCATTAATTTCTATTTTTAATATTTTTTCTTTTTGTGCCATATTCTTCAAAAAAGCCCGGGCACAGGCAACTTGTATATCTGATCGCAATTGACCAATGTTGCCGTGACATTCATACATAAGGAAGGCAACCACTGCGTTATACGAAACCCTCATCGTCAATTTGATACGGCTGACTTCCTCTCGAATAAAACTTACAATGATTTGTAACCGCTCTTCTAAAGGACGCTGGGCAATTGGTGGCAGCTCAATCACCATGGGAATGCGTCGGCGAAAAGGCAGCAGCAGAAAAGATTCGATATTTTCGGTTGTCGCCGCAATCAGCATCAGACTTACATTACGGAAGGTATCACTTTCACCCAGCCGCCGGAACTTTCCTTTGTCAATTAGATAATAAAGAATTTCCTGTCCTTCCGGCGGCAGCCTGTGAATTTCATCCAAAAATAAAATCCCTTGATTGGCTTTTTCCACTAAGCCTTCTTTATCCACTTCCGCACCGGTGAAAGCCCCTTTAACATAGCCAAACAATTGAGCCAGTAATAACTGGGGCGTCTCTGCATAATCGGCGCAGTTAAAAACCACAAAAGGAGTATCAATTGGTTTCGTGCCAGACTCCAAAGCAAAACGGTGCATACAATAAGCCAATTCACTTTTTCCAACACCAGTTCCCCCAGCAATTAAGGTATGCAATCCCTTATGCGGGTAAAAAACCGCCGCCTTAGCCAGCTCTACTTGTGTCCGCAAACTGCCTTGCGCTCCGATTAAAGCATCAAAGGCGGTTTGTGGGTGTTTGACCAGTGGATCATTAACCTCAATGTTATTTGGCGATTCTTGTTTTGCCGCAGAAAAAGCACCTTGCATTTTCATCTGCTGATACAAGTCACTAACCATATGCCTGGAGACACAAAAACCATTTTCATTTAATTTTACGGTCAATGCCCTTTCCGATAAATTAGGATACTTATTAAATAAAACATGAATATCTTTTTCCAGCAGTTCTCTCATTCTCTGCCTTGAGTTTCCGATGCCCAGTGATCTTCGTAGCTTAACTACATCACTCCTTCCCATTCCTAATTTTGCAGCAATTTCTTCATCTGTCAGAGGATTCTTTTTGTTTTCCTGATTAATAATTTTTAATAACTGTCGCATTTCTTTACCCCACCTTCGCCTATAAGATGCAAGTTATGTACCAATGTTTGCCACGTTTTGTTCTCTGATTCTTAAAAAGACTTGATCCTTCTCCATTTTTATCAGACAAAAATATTTTCCTGCAGAACAATTCCAACCAAATTCCCAAATGTCGGCCAAAATATACACACATTGTACCAGGCTCCATTGCCAGCGATAGTATTTCCGCAATTGATTTTTTCATAAGATCTGCTATAATTAACCCGATGCATCGCATCCTGTCAAGCTGTCGCTTTTTACTCCACCAAGTTAAAAGTTAAGGAGCGTGACTGCTATGTCTAAGATAACAATTATAGGTGCAGGAGCTATGGGCAGTGCCCTGACTGTACCTCTTATAAAAAACAATCATGAAGTTCGTCTGTGGGGAACCGAGCTGGACCATGAAATCATCAATGCCTTGCTGGCCGGAGAACCCCATCCCAAGCATAAATGTTCGTTGCCCTCAGCAGTTAGACCTTTCAAAGAAGAATCGCTTGCTGCGGCTATGCAGGATACTGACATTGTCATTATGGCAATTACGTCGAACGCTTTGGGAATGATCTTTGAACGGGTTGTGCCCTATTTGCATCCCGGCATGATAATCGCCAGTGTCTCCAAAGGATTTGAATACGATGGAGACGGCAAGGTTGTACTGCTGCCGGATATTTTACAAGAACGATTGCCAAGACACCTTACAGATACCCTTTCCTTTGTCTTTATCGGCGGTCCTTGCAAGGCTATCGAAGTCGTCTGGAGATCGCCTACTTCGGTTACGTATTCCAGTGCAAACTTAGCCTC
>CAMKSY010000117.1 GCA_946415545.1 uncultured Pelosinus sp.
CAAAATGTCAGGAGATCCAAATAAAGCTTGAGCTAGTAAGACCCGAACCTTCTCGTTACCGCTTAAGTCTTTCATTAGTTTGCTATGTAGCTCTTCACCAATTCCTAGACCAGTCAGCATGCGGGCTGCTTCTGTTTCCGCATCCCAGCCGTTAAGTTCGGCAAATTCACCTTCTAATTCGCCAACCTTTATACCATCTTCGTCCGTAAAATCGGCTTTCGCATATAATAATTCTTTTGCTTCCATAATTTCAAAAAGTCTGGCATGTCCCATAATAACCGTTTTCAACACATCAATTTCATCAAATTCATAATGATCCTGTTTCAAAACGGCCAGGCGTTCTCCAGATGAAATAATAACTTCACCAGAATTGGGCTCAATTTCACCCGATAATATTTTTAAAAAAGTCGATTTTCCTGTACCGTTGGCACCAATTAATCCATAACAATTGCCTGGCGTGAATTTTATATTGACATCCTCAAACAATGCCCTTTTTCCATACCGTAACGTCAAACCACTTGTACTAATCATATTTTTACCAGCCTTCCTTTTTTAATGGTACTTAAAATCTACTTATTTAAAATTGACAGAAATAAAGAGCCTAACAGGCTCTTTATTTACTTATTTACTATATGCAAGAGAAAAATTATATGCTAATTTTTCATAGTCTTCCAAGATATTAACAACTTTAATTTTATCAGCAGCAGTTGCTGCCTCTACATCGCTATTGCCAATTGCAAAGTGTATAATACTTTGTACTTGAAATGGATAATATCCTAGTTTTAACAACTTCTTGTAAAGCTGCTGGATACGCTGTTCTATTCTCATTTGAATCCTCCCTAATAACCTATAAACTATAGCGGTAATGATACAACACACCTTGTAAATTTGCCCACTATGTACTTAATCAACATTACCACCATTCTATAGGATATGCAGAGACAGGATTTATGATTACTCTTTTTTAAAAGAAGCGCAACTCTAATCTACCAATCATTTTATTACAATCGACTTTTTGTATTGCCTTGCCAGAACATACTCGATCACATTTGCAATTTTCTATATAAATATAAGCCGTCAAATATGACGGCTATTAGCTTTCGATATTGATCTTTGTTATTATAACATTTTTTATTTTTCATGTCAACATCTTATTTATTACACGGATCATACATTCTTATTTAATATTATGCTTCTGTAACTTTTGATAAAATCCTGATCGATGGATTCCTAAAATTTTCGCTGCTTTACTCTTATTGCCACCAGCTTCTTCTAATACCTTTAAAATTGCCTGTTTTTCCGTATCATCCAGCCTCTCAGCCAAATTATCGGAAACTTCAACAGGTTCGCTTTCTTTATTCACCTTCTTTACAATAGGAGGCAAATGTTCTGGAGCAATTAATACCTCATGATCATCCATCAAATTCAATGCTCTTTCTAACACATTTTCCAGCTCGCGGACATTGCCTGGCCATTTATAAGCCATTAATAATTTCAATGTCGGTGCCGCAATTCCTTCAACGTCATGCTGTACTCGCTTGTTAATCTTTTTTAACAGCATGTCACATAAGGCTGGTATATCTTCCGTACGTTCTCGTAATGGAGGAATCGCTAAAGAAATAATATCCAGGCGATAATATAAATCCTGACGAAACTCCCCTTTTTCAATCATTTTCGTCAAATCTCGATTGGTAGCAGCAATCACCCGCAGATCCAATTTTATCGTCTTGGTTCCCCCAACGCGCTCAAATTCTCGCTCCTGGAGCACTCTGAGCAATTTAACCTGCATGGAAATTGGCATATCGCCAATTTCATCCAAAAAGATCGTGCCACGATTCGCAAGCTCAAACTTACCTGGTTTGCCGCCTTTTTTTGCCCCTGTGAAGGCCCCCTCATCATAGCCAAATAATTCTGTTTCCAATAGATTCTCCGGAAGAGCTGCACAATTCACTTTAATAAAAGGACCATTATTACGGATACCGCCATTATGAATGGATTGCGCGAATACTTCTTTTCCGGTACCACTTTCTCCTAATATTAGTACTGTGGAATTTCCCTTAGAGGCCTTCATCGCAATGGATTTTATCCATTGCATTTTCTCACTTGTCCCAATAATACTGTCAAAGGTGTATTTACCTCCATAGGCTTTGCGCAGTTCTTCCTTATAATACTCTAACTCAAATTCCAGCTTATTAAGTTTATTTGATAGTATTTTTAAATCTTTCACATCTTTAAATACAACTTTTCCTACCGCCCCAACGGTTTCACCATCTTTTACAATTGGAATACGAGTTACTACACAATTATGCTCATTTATCCTTTGAATTTCTGTAATTTCTGCTTTACCATCCTGGGCAACCACATGCATGCGTGTATTTGGGATTACATTAACCACAGACTGACCAATAACTCTTTGCCGTTCGACTCCAAGAAAATCACAATAGGATTGATTAATCATTGTGATTTTACCAGTCCGATCTACAATTACAATGCCTTCATAAAAACTTTCAATTGCAGACTCTAAGGTACTCTTTAAATTTTTTACATTCTCCAATTCAACAGCGACAGTCTGCAATTCTGTAATATTTTGAAAAACAGCCACTGCTCCAATCACTTTATTGCCATTAAAAATTGGCGATCGTGTGGTAATAATTGTACAGTTAGCAATGGTCTGCTGCTGATTGACCTCGGTCTCACCTGTTTCTAATACCCGGCTAAGCCTCGTATTCGGTAATACATGATCCACATGATGTCCAATTACGGCATCAGCTGTTAACCCTGTAATAGATTCTGCAGCTGCATTAAATAACGTTACAATTCCTTCCGCATTTATTGCAGTAACCCCATTATATAAAGACTGAATAATCGCTTCGGTTTCCTCTACTAATAGCAAGGATCTGTCTGATAAATAGGTAACTACGTCATTTTGATGTAATATGCCGATTGGACGATTTTCTCCATCTACAACAGGAAAAAAAGGACATTCATTCAAGGTAAATTCTTCTTTTAGTTCACTAACACTCTTCGTATATAGCAAAGGAACGACACGATTCGTCATAATATCCTGAACGCGAAGATCCTCTATCTCACCAGTCGCTACCGCCTTAATAAATCCGCTTTGGCTAATGAATCCAATTAATTTACCCTCACCATCAACTACTAATGCTTTGTCTGCACCAGCATTAGTAAGAATGACTGCAGCTTCCATTAACATCATAGTAGGCAACACTGTTACTACGTTCATGCTCATTAAATCCCGTATACGCATTTCCCACCTCCAAATGTCCTCTATATAATAAGCCATTAGACATTTCTTTTATTATTCCTGCTATTTGCTGTACTCATTCTTAGACATCACCAATACAATCGGTAATTTGCAATATTTCAGTAGTATTATGCAAAATACTACATGTTAAACAATGACAAGAGCATAACTGAACCACAGAGGGGCAGAGGGCACTAAGAAGAAGAGAATAACAAGGTTAAAGTGCCTTGCTGATTCAGGTACTTATCTTTTTACTCTTATAGACACTTATACACTTGTCATAATGATGAACGCAACTTCAAAAACTGTCTTCTTTTGGAATAAAAGGAGAGATCCTTGGAAAGGCTATTATTTATTATGTTCTAAATATATGTCTCTTTTCTTGTACATACTGTCTATATATCTGTACAGAAACTCATCTAAAAAACAGTAAACTACTAATTTTCACCTAAATTTGAATTGGCACAAAATTTGCATATATTAAGAGATATAATGAAAGGAGGCTTATCAATACAATAGCTTGCTTTTAGGTTCATGTTTAAATTAAAATAGAGGAGGTCATCATTTTGGAAGTAGTAGGTATTATCTTAAGTTTATTTCTTTTAATGTTTTTTGCGTATAGAGGTTTTTCGGTTATCCTTTTTGCCCCTGTGTTTGCTTTGTTAGCAGCCTCTCTTTCTGGACTGCCATTAATGCCAGCTTATACAGAACTATTTATGGCAAAAGCGGTCACCTATATTAAATCCTTTTTCCCTGTATTCTTATTAGGTGCCGTCTTTGGTAAAATTATGGAAGACACTGGTCTTGCAAAAGGTATCGCTCATAAGATTATGGGAACTTTAGGAAAAGAGCGTGCTATTTTAGCAGTTGTTTTAGCTGGCGCAGCACTTACTTATGGTGGCGTAAGCTTATTCGTAGTTGTGTTTGCAGTTTATCCATTTGCATCCGCATTATTTAAAGAAGCAGATATTCCCAAAAGACTATTACCAGCTGCAATTGCCTTAGGTGCTTTTACTGCAACAATGGATTGTTTGCCTGGTACTCCCCAAATCCAAAACTTAATTCCCACTAATTTTTTTGGTACCAATATCTACGCTGCACCAACGTTAGGTCTAATTGGCGGTGCTTTGATCTTTACCTTAGGAACGGTTTGGTTAGAACGTCGTCGTAAACAGGCTGCCGACCGCGGTGAAGGCTATGGAGTGCACACATTAAACGAGCCTGAAGCTTCATCTTCAATTAAGCTGCCATCCTTTAAGGTTGCGATACTGCCATTATTAACAGTGTTAGTGGTAAACTATGTTATGACGCAAATCTTTACATGGGATCCAAATATGCTCGAGCCGTTTAAAGCAATGAAACTTCCTTTGACTGCCGCTTCCATTAAAAATGTTATTAGTATCTGGTCACTCATTATTGCTCTTGTATGTGGTATTTTGCTGGCAATTGCTCTTGGTTTCAGCAACCTGGGTAAAGGCACATTAGCCAAATCCTTAAATGCTGGTGCTATTGGTTCCCTGTTAGCAATTATGAACACTGCATCCGAAGTTGGTTACGGTAATGTAATTTCTTCTCTTTCCGGTTTCAAAAATATTTCCAATGCGTTAATGAGCATTAAGGTAGGCGGATCACCCCTTGTATCTGAAGCAGTAACGGTAAATATTCTTGCTGGTGTAACTGGTTCCGCATCTGGTGGTATGTCTATTGCCCTGGACTTAATGGCAAAAGATTGGTTAGCCTGGGCAAATTCTATCGGTATGTCTCCTGAAATGCTTCACAGAGTAGCATCCATGGCTTCCGGCGGTATGGATACGTTGCCTCATAATGGTGCTGTAATCACTCTGCTTGCTGTCTGTGGAATGACTCACAAAGACTCTTATGGCGATATTTTTGTATTGACTGCGATCAAAACCTTCATGGTATTTGTAATTATTCTGATTCATACAACTACTGGAATCCTGTAATCAAGTAAGTCTCTTGAAAAGTCTCATTTAGAACGGCAGGGGACGAGCATTCCTCATCCTTTGCCTGCTATAAGTATACTCTATAATTGCTTTTCAAGAGTATACGATCAATTAAGGGAGGGTATTATTTATGATACAAGACGTAAAATTTGCGGATATTCAAGTTGGGGACAAAGCCAGCATGTCTAAAACGGTAACGGAATATGATGTATATACATTCGCTGGTCTAACTGGAGATTTCAATCCTGTACATGTGAATGCTGAGTTTGCTAAAACCAGTATGTTTAAAGAACGTATTGCTCACGGTATGCTGTCAGCAGGTTTCATTTCAGCAGTGCTAGGCACTACCTTACCTGGTGCAAATACAATTTATATGGGCCAGGAATTAGCCTTCAAAGCTCCTGTAAAAATTGGCGATACCGTAACGGCTACCGTAGAGGTAATCGAAAAGATTGAAGCAAAAAACCGCTTGATTTTTAGAACCTTCGTTACCAATCAAGAAGGAACAATTGTGATTGATGGTAAAGCCACTGTCATGAAGAAATAAGTTAACCGCTCTTTCTCTACTATAAAAAAGTCTCTTGGCATTCACAATGTGATGCCAAGAGACTTTTTATTATGTATTCTTAAATTTTAAACTTATGTGCTGCTACTTGCAGTTCTTCAGCCATAGTAGTAAGGCTCCGGCTAGTAGCTGCTATTTCTTCCATAGAGGCGGTTTGTTCCTCCGTTGCCGCAGATACAGTTTGGGTTTGCGCTGCAGTGTCTTGGGTAACTTCGTTGATTTCACGGACGATTCCAACGATTTCTTGACTACTGGCTAGTACATCTTCCCCTGATTTAGCAATATCAGTTACCTCAATGGTAATTGCTTTCACAAGCTGTATAATATTTTGAAAAGCGATTCCAGCATCGCCTACAACTTTACCGCCAATTCGTACCTCTTCCGTGCCACTATGCATAGCTGCAACAGCTTGGCCTGTTTCAAGCTGAATTTCTCCAATTAATTGTGCAATTAATTTGGCAGCATCTTCCGATTGCTCTGCCAGCTTTCGTACTTCTTCTGCTACCACGGCGAATCCCCTGCCCTGCTCTCCTGCACGAGCTGCTTCAATCGCAGCATTGAGTGCTAAAAGATTAGTCTGCCCAGCAATTCCCGTGATCGTATCTACGATTTGTCCAATATGTTTAGAGCGTTCGCCCAATTTTTCTACGATTTGCGCTGAACTTCCCACTGTAGTTTCAATGCTATTCATTTGACGCTGTGCTGAGGTGATCAGCTTTTCTCCCTCTACAGCAGCTGCAGTAGCTGCATCGGACGTTGCTACTGTATTTTGTGCGTTATTAGCTACCATTTTAGAATCCGTTGCTGATTTTTCCACTACAGCTAACGTAGTATGGATGGATCTTGCTTGTTTATCGGTACCTGCCACTACACTCATGATCGAATCAGCTACCTGACCAGAAGCCTGAGCAGACTGTTCCGCACTAACGTACAATTCTTCAGAGTAACTGGCAAGCAGCTCCGTTTTTTCTTGTACATTTACAATCAGGACTTTCAAATTGGCTTTCATTTTAGAAAGAGAATTTGCTACATGTCCAAATTCATCACTTCGGGCTTTTAGTATCGGGTCATCCTTGCCTGTAAAAATCCCGCCTGCCATGAGATCAATATCATTGGTAATTTTACTAATCGGTGAAGTAATCTGCTTCGTTAAATAAATGCTGAGTATGATCCCAAATACCAATGCTACAAGACTTAATACAATTGCAGTATAAATACCACTTGATACTTTTTGATTGACCTGACTAACTTCAGTAATTGCATCATTCGAGTTTGCCTCAACGCTGGTATGAAGGGCTTGCTGTATTGCCTGAGCAAAAGGAGTCAATTCCCGAGTTATAATACCGCTTGATTGAGATAGGTCATTTGCTCTTAACTGATTTCCAGCAGTTTTTTCTTTGTATTGTTCTCGTAGAACAGGAATCAGCCTAGTAACAACTCCACTTTTATACTTTTCTGTATCATCAATTAGTTTTTCTACATCTGCTCTTTTTCCTTGGGGCGTTAAACTGAGCAGCTGCTTCTCCAGCTCAATGACTGATCCTAGCTTGTCCTCAAAGTTCTTGCTATATTTTTCGTCTCCATCGGCTATATAACGTCTGATCTCCAATACTGCACCAGTATATTCATTTTCAGCCTTTGCTGAAATAATAGCTCTGGCATTACTGGATTGTATATCTCCAACGCCATCTTTTATTCGATCAGACGACCATATCGAATAAATCCCCATAATTACAATTAAACCTAAAATAACTGCTAAAGACAATGAAATTTTTTGACCAATCTTCATTTTTAGCCTCCTTTTGCCTTAATTGATTAATTCTAACAGAAAACAACAATCTTCGCCTCTATCGAAAGTCATAGATCACCATTTATTTTTAAAAAACCTCTTTCAGCTACTACATGTTTTCTACTGCATGCACCTGAAAGAGGTCTACATTAAATGCCTTTTTTTATATTACTAGGCATGGTTATTTTCCAGCAAAATGGGCTTTTCTTTTTTCTACAAATGCAGTCATGCCTTCTTTTTGATCTTCTGTAGCAAAACACAAGCCAAAGACTTCTGCCTCATAGGCAATGCCTGATGCAAGATCCATATTTAGACCTTCATTTACAGCCGTTTTTGACAACTGTACAGCAATAGGAGCTCTCGATAAGATCTTTTCTGCCATAGCCTGAGCTGTATTCATCAATTCATCAGGAGCAGCAACTTTGTTAACCAGTCCAATACGATAGGCTTCTCCTGCATCAATGATATCACCTGTATAAATTAGTTCCTTCGCACGTCCCTTGCCTATCAGCCGCGGCAGACGCTGCGTGCCTCCAAAACCAGGAGTAATTCCTAAAGAAACTTCTGGCTGTCCAAACTTCGCTTTTTCAGAAGCGATACGAATGTCACATGCCATTGCCAGCTCACATCCACCGCCTAACGCAAATCCGTTAATAGCAGCAATTACTGGCTGAGGAAGATTTTCCAGCTTATTAAATACATCTTGGCCAATCTTGCCAAATTTGCGCCCTTCAATAGCAGTTAGTGTTTGCATTTCAGCGATATCGGCTCCTGCCACAAAGGATTTTTCGCCACTGCCTGTAAGAATCACAATTCCAACAGATGTATCTTCTTTTATACGATCTAATAGGTCACTTAGCTCTTGCAATAGTTCTGTATTAAGAGCATTTAATGCTTTTGGCCTATGCAATGTGATCATCCCAATGCTGTCTTTCACTTCAAATAAAAGATTGGTATACTGGCTCATATAGTAGCACACTCCTATTTTTTAAATAAATTATAATATTTATATACAAGGACTAAGGCTTATGCCAATCTACGATCCATTAGCATAAGCCTGCCTTCTTCTTTCACATATCCAAGCTGAACCTCGCCTTTTAAGACAAAACTTTTACTGAATCATGTGTTTTATTTTAACGTATAGTCATAGAAGCCTTTACCAGATTTACGTCCTAGATAACCTGCTTGTACCATTTTCTTCAATAATGGACATGGACGATATTTAGGATCACCATAGCCTTCATGCAGCACTTCCATGATGTATAGCACAGTGTCATTACCAATTAAATCAGATAGCGCCAATGGTCCCATTGGATGATTGAAACCTAGTTTTGCCACATTATCAATATCCTCTGCGCTGGCGACTCCTTCCATCAAGGTAAATACTGCTTCGTTGATCATTGGAATCATAACGCGGTTGCCGATAAAGCCAGGGAAATCTGCAACTTTTACTGGTGTTTTGCCTAACTGTTCTGCAAGAGCTTTTACAGAAGCAAACGTTTCTTCACTCGTTGCTAAACCGTTAATCACTTCTACTAATTTCATTACAGGTGCCGGGTTGAAAAAATGCATCCCAATTACTCGATCTGCACGTTTAGTTGTTGCACCTACTGCAGTAATTGGCAAGGAAGAAGTATTCGTTCCTAGAATAGTATGAGCAGGACACAATGAATCTAATGTTTGAAAGATATCCCGCTTAATATCCATATTTTCTACAGCAGCTTCGATAACAAGATCCACATTACAAGAAGCAGCATTTAGTTCTACCACTCCACATATACGTTTCATAATTGCTTCTTTTTCTTCAGTAGATAATTTATTTTTTTCTACTGCACGAGTTAAGTTTTTTTCAATTCCTTTTATGCCTTTTTGTACAAACTCATCTTTGATATCCCGTAATATTACTTCTAGCCCACCTTGTGCCATAACTTGAGCAATACCGCTCCCCATCTGTCCAGCCCCAATAACTAATACGCGTTTAATTTCCATTAAAAGAATCCTCCTCAGAATTTTTAAATTATAAAGACTAATCTTTATTAAGTGCCACAATTGAAATCAAGGAACTTTTTAACCACAGAGGAACAGAGAAAAGGAAAGAATTTATATTACTCCTCAATGTCCTCTGTGGTTCAATCACTATTCGCTCATTTACGATTTAACCCGCAGCTTTCGCCTTTTTAATCTCATCAATTAATGCTGGAATCACTTCCATTACATCGCCTACAATACCGTAATTGGCAATTTTAAAAATTGGCGCGTCTGGATCTTTGTTAATCGCAATAACAATATCAGAGGACGACATTCCAGCTACATGCTGAATGGCACCAGAAATGCCACAGGCAAAATAGACTTTAGGACCAACGGTTTTGCCCGTCTGTCCAACCTGATAAAGTGCCGGTTTCCAGCCCGCATCAACTACTGCCCGGGATGCCCCTACGGCACCGCCCAGTACATCCGCTAATTCCTCAATTAACGCAAAGCTTTCCGGCTTTGTTAAACCACGGCCACCTGAAACAATGATTTCAGCTTCTTCTAAATTAGCGGATGCAACCCCTTCGCGAATGATCTCTAGCAATTTAGTACGAATGTCTGTCATTTTTACCTTGCTGGCTACTTTTACGATTTCGCCAGTTCGTGAATAATCCGGCGCTGAACGTTTAAAAACATTAGGACGTACAGTTCCCATCTGCGGACGATGGTCAGGACATAAAATAGTTGCCATAATATTGCCGCCAAATGCAGGACGAGTCCAAGCTACTAGCCCCGTAGTTGGGTCAATACCAAGATTCGTACAATCCGCAGTCAATCCAGTACCAACTCGACCAGCGACTCTTGGCCCTAGATCTCTTCCATCATTGGTTGCTCCCATTAAAATAACAGCAGGTTTATACGTATGGATCAAATCCGTCAACGTAATGGTATAGGCGTCTGTACTGTAATGAGAAAATTCTTTGCCTTCTACCAAATAAATTTTATCAGCCCCCCGGGCAAACACTTCTTTAGTCAGCTGATCAACATTATCGCCAATGAGTATTCCTGCCAATTCCTGCTCCATGGCATCGGCCAGTTTACGACCTTCATTTAACAATTCATACCCTACATTGCGTGCGTGTCCATCAACTTGCTCAATATAAACCCATACACCTTTATACTCGTCTTTATTCATAGAGACAGTTTTTTCTTCTACTTCTCGATGAATAGCTCCTACCGGGCAAGTATCTATACAAGCACCACAGGCAGTACAAGCATCTGTTATCAATGCTTTGCCATCTTCCATAACAATTGCTCCAAATGGACAAACACTAACGCATGCAGTACAGCCAATACATTCTTCCGGGTTCACTTTTACAGCCATTTTCTCACCCCCTACTTTTAGATAATTTTTATT